>NZ_JBBXMW010000030.1:0-45670 GCF_038442325.1 Methylorubrum subtropicum
CAGCAAAATTAAGCACTTCCGTGCGGTCGCGACCCGATACGACAAGGACCCGGAAAACTTCCTTGCCAGCGTCAAGCTCGCCGCCGTCCGCATCTGGCTTCGGATTTTATGAGTCCGCGACCTAGTCGGCGAGCGCGGCGCCTCGCTCTCCGGCGGCCAGCGCCAGCGCATCGCCATCGCCCGCGCGCTGATCGGCGATCCCCGCATCCTCATCCTCGACGAGGCGACGAGCGCGCTCGACTACGAGAGCGAGCGCATCGTGCAGGACAACATGCGCGCCATCGCGCGGGGCCGCACCGTCATCGTCATCGCCCACCGCCTCTCCACCGTGCGCCGGGCCGACCGCATCCTCACCCTCGAAGGCGGACGCCTCGTCGAGGACGGCAGCCACAAAGAACTCGTCGTGCGCGGCGGGCGCTACGCCAACCTCCACCGCATCCAGGGAGGCCTCTATGAGGCGGTCTAACGCGGCCCTCTCGACCGCCGAGGTCGTCCCCTTCCGCCCGCGCCCGGTCCGGCGCAGCGAGGCCGAGTTCCTGCCGGCCGCCCTCGAGATCGTCGAGACGCCGGCCTCGCCGCTGGGGCGCGGCATGGCGCTGGCGATTGCCGGCTTCCTCACCGTCGCCATCGTCTGGGCGAGCTTCGGCGAGGTCGACATCATCGCGACCGCGCAAGGGCGCATCATCCCCACCGGCAAGTCGAAGGTGATCCAGCCCTACGAGACCGGCGTCGTGCGCCGCGTGGCGGTCGCCGACGGCGCGGTGGTGAAGGCCGGCGACGTGCTGGTCGAACTCGACCCCACGACGGACGCCTCCGACGAGACCCGCGCGGCCTTCGGCCTGTCCCAGGACCGGCTCGACATCGCCCGGCTCCAGGCGCTGCTCGCGGGCGACATCGAGGCCTTCAGCCCCGATCCGCAGACCGAGCCGCGCCTCGCCACGATGGCGCGCCGCCAGATGGAGGCGCAAGGGGCCGAGCATCAGGCCCGCCTCGACGGGCTCGACCGGCAGATCGCCCAGAAGCAGGCCGAGGGCCGCGAGATCCGCATCGCGATCGAGCGCGTCACCGCGAGCCTGCCGCTGCTGACCGAGCAGCGCGACATCCGCCAGAGCCTCTTGGCCAACCAGTACGGCTCGCGCCTGACCTACCTGCAGATCCAGCAGCAGGTGGTGGAGAGCCAGCACGAGTTGGAGGCGCAGAAGCAGAAGCGCGAGGAGAACGCGCAAGGGCTCGCCGCCCTCGAGCGCCAGAAGGCGGAAGCGGTCGCCGGCTACCGCAAGGGCCTGCTGACCGATCTCGCCAAGGCCGAACTCTCGGCGAGCGAGCACGGCCAGGAGATCCGCAAGGCTACTTTGCGACGCGAGCTGCGCACCCTGCGCGCGCCCGTCGACGGCACGGTGCAGCAACTCGCGCTCAACACGCTCGGCGGCATCGTCACCCCGGCCCAGCCCCTGATGGTGGTGGTGCCCAAAGGCACCGGCATCGAGATCGAGGCGGCGCTCCCCAACAAGGATGTCGGCTTCGTGCGGAAAGGCCAGCCGGTCGAGGTCAAGGTCGAGACCTTCACCTTCACCCGCTACGGGCTCCTGCACGGCACGGTCTCGGACGTCAGCCACGACGCGATCGCGCCGCAGGACGAGGGCCGCGGCCCCCGCGGCGGCGCCGAGGAGGGCGGGGACGAGAAGAGTCGGCAGGCGCGCCAGCCGACCTACCTCGCCCACGTGACGCTCGCCGACGATCAGGTCGCCACCGAGGACGGGCCGATCGCCCTGGAGCCGGGCATGGCGGTCACCGCCGAGATCAAGACCGGACGGCGCACCGTGATCAGCTATCTCCTGTCGCCGCTGGTCCGCTTCAAGCAGGAGAGCCTGCGCGAGCGGTAGTCGTGGATCATCCCCACAAGACTCGCAGTACATCGCCAGAACCGAAACCCCGGACGGACTCGACCGTCAGGATTTAATGCCTCGACTGTGCTTGTTTTGTTCTTTTCAGTAGGGGGAGGGCGCCGATCGGGCGCCCTCCTTGTTGCTTCTGTCCCGAACGCCCACAGACACAGCGACGATCAGGTGCCCTCTAGGTCGGAAATTCGCCGGTGAGCTTGAGCATCGTCCCGAAAGGTGGTTTCCGGCTTTCGGAAAGAGACGATGTGGCACAAGAAGCTGGACGGTCGTCCTGGGTTCGATATCCAAGACGACCGTCCAGCCTCAGAGCGATGTCAGCGACTCTTACTCCAAGCGCTGCTCACCTTACGCCTTCCTCGACAACGAGAGCGCGGCCGGCGCCTCACGAGCAGCCGGTGGTGCCGCCGCAGGTGTCGCATTTCAGGCAGGTGCCGTTGCGGACCAGCGTGAAGTTCGCGCATTCCGGGCAGGCCTCGCCGACATAGCCCTTCATCTTCGCCTCGGCGCGGCGATCCGCGACGCTGCGCTCCGCCTTCGCTTCCGGCTTGGCGAAGGGCAGGGTCTCGATGCTGCCCAGAGCCTGCGGCTCCGCCTTGAGCGCGGTGGCACCCCGCACCGCGTGGACCGCGCCGGCGGCCGGAGCCGTCTGGCCGGTCGAGGGCGCCGCGACGCCCACCGTCGCGCCGGACGGGCCGCCCTGGATCAGGGTGAGCCGGTCGGCCGAGCCGCGCAGCAGGCCGCGGGAGACGACCGCGGAGGCCGCCGGGGCGGGCTTGCCCGACTCGCGGGTGGTGTCGCCCTCGCCGCCGCCGAGCACCGTGCCGCCGATCTCGGACGGGTTGACGTGGGCGAGGTCCGTGCGGCCGAGATACGACACGGCGAGTTCGCGGAACACGTAGTCGAGCAGCGACGTGGCGTTCTTGATCGCGTCGTTGCCCTGCACGAAGCCCGCCGGCTCGAACCGGGTGAAGGTGAAGGCTTCGACGTATTCCTCCAGCGGCACGCCGTATTGCAGGCCGAGCGAGATCGCGATGGCGAAGTTGTTCATCAGGCTCCGGAAGGTCGCGCCCTCCTTGTGCATGTCGATGAAGATCTCGCCGAGCCGCCCATCCTCGTACTCGCCGGTGCGCAGATAGACCTTGTGCCCGCCGACGACCGCCTTCTGGGTGTAGCCCTTCCGCCGGTCCGGCATCTTCTCCCGCGAGCGGATGCGCTCGATGCGCTCGATGACGCGCTCGACGATCTTTTCGGCGGCGATCGACGCCTTGGCGGCGGCCGGGGCCTGGATGATGGCCTCGACCGCGTCCTCGGCCTCGTCCTCCTCGTCGGCGATGAGCGCGGCGTTGAGCGGCTGCGACAGCTTGGAGCCGTCGCGGTAGAGGGCGTTCGCCTTGAGGGCCAAGCGCCAGGACATCAGGTAGGCCGACTTGCAATCGTCCACCGTGGCGTCGTTGGGCATGTTGATGGTCTTGGAGATCGCCCCCGAGATGAAGGGCTGCGCCGCCGCCATCATGCGGATGTGGCTCTCGACCGAGAGGTAGCGCTTGCCGGTGCGTCCGCACGGGTTGGCGCAATCGAACACCGCGTAGTGCTCACGCTTGAGGAACGGCGCGCCTTCCAGCGTCATCGCCCCGCAGACATGGGTGTTGGCGGCCTCGATGTCTTTGCGAGTGAAGCCGAGGAACGGCAGCAGCTCGAAGGTCGGGTCAGCCAGCTTCTCGGCGGGCACCTTGAGGGTGTCCTTCAAGAAGTCGTCGCCGAGCGTCCAGCGGTTGAACACGAACTTGATGTCGAAGGCGGACTTCAGCCCGGCTTCCACCGCCGCGATCTTCTCATCCGTAAAACCCTTGGCCCGGAGGCTGCCGGGATTGATCGCCGGGGCCTGACCCATCGAGCCGTGGCCGACCGCGTAGGCCTCGATCTCGGCGATCTCGGCCTCGCGGTAGCCGAGCGCCCGCAGGGCGTCGGGCGCGGCTTGGTTGATGATCTTGAAGTAGCCGCCGCCCGCGAGCTTCTTGAACTTCACCAGCGCGAAGTCGGGCTCGATGCCGGTGGTGTCGCAGTCCATCACGAGGCCGATCGTGCCGGTCGGGGCGATCACGGTGGCCTGCGCGTTGCGGTAGCCGTGCTGCTCGCCGAGCGACAGCGCCCGGTCCCAGGCCGCCTTGGCGTGGGCGCCGAGATCGGCCTGCGGGATGTTGGCGTGGTCGAGCGGCACGGGGGCGACGTTGAGGCCCTCGTAGCCCTGGGCCTCGCCGTGGGCCGCGCGGCGGTGGTTGCGGATCACCCGCAGCATGTGGGCCGAGTTCTCGGGGTATTCCGAGAAGGTGCCGAGTTCCTTCGCCATCTCGGCGGAGGTGGCGTAGGCCACGCCCGTCATGATCGCGGTGAGCGCCCCGGCGAGCGCCCGGCCCTTATCGGAATCGTAGGGCAGGCCCATGGTCATCAGCAGGCCGCCGATATTGGCGTAGCCGAGGCCGAGCGTGCGGTACTTGTAGGACAGCTCGGCGATTTCCTTGGAGGGGAACTGCGCCATCATCACCGAGATTTCGAGCACCACCGTCCAGAGGCGGTTGAGGTGCTCGAACGCCTCCACGTCGAAGTGCTTCGTGGCGCGGTCGTACATCGTCAGCAGGTTGGCGGACGCCAGATTGCAGGCGGTGTCGTCGAGGAACATGTACTCGGAGCACGGGTTCGAGGCCCGGATCCGGCCGCCGGTCGGGCAGGTGTGCCAGTCGTTCATCGTGGTGTTGAAGTGCAGGCCCGGATCGGCGGACGCCCAGGCGGCCTCGCCGATCTTTTCCCACAGCTCACGGGCCTTGACGGTCTTGGAGACCTTGCCGGTGGTGCGGGCGGTGAGCGCCCAATCCTCGTCGGCCTCGACGGCGCGCAAGAACTCGTCGGTCAGGGAGACCGAGTTGTTCGAGTTCTGGCCGGCGACGGTGAGGTAGGCCTCGGAATCCCAGTCGGTGTCGTAGACTGGGAACTCGATCTTGGTGAAACCCTGCTTGGCGAACTGCACGACGCGCTTGATGTAGGCGTCCGGCACCATCGCCTTGCGGGCGGCCTTGATCTCGCGCTTGAGCGCCGGGTTGCGCTCGGCGTCGAAGCATGCGTCGCCCTCCGCCTCGCACTGGGTGCAGGCCTTCATCACCGCGGTGAGGTGCTTGGAGACGACCTTGGAGCCGGTGACGAGCGCGGCGACCTTCTGCTCCTCCTTCACCTTCCAGTCGATGAAGGCCTCGATGTCCGGGTGATCGATATCGACGATCACCATCTTGGCGGCGCGCCGCGTGGTGCCGCCGGACTTGATCGCGCCCGCGGCCCGGTCACCGATCTTGAGGAACGACATCAGGCCCGACGACTTGCCGCCGCCGCCGAGCTTCTCGTTCTCGGCGCGCAGCATCGAGAAGTTGGAGCCGGTGCCGGAGCCGTACTTGAACAGGCGCGCCTCGCGCACCCACAGGTCCATGATGCCGCCCTCGTTGACGAGGTCGTCCTGCACGCCCTGGATGAAACAGGCATGCGGCTGCGGGTGCTCGTAGGACGAGGCGGACTTGGTGAGTTCGCCCGTGCGGTAGTCGCAGTAATAGTGGCCCTGGCTCGGGCCATCGATGCCGTAGGCCCAGTGCAGGCCGGTGTTGAACCATTGCGGCGAGTTCGGCGCCACCATCTGCTTGGCCAGCATGAAGCGCAGCTCGTCCTGGAACGCCGAGGCGTCCTCTTCCGACGAGAAGTAGCCGCCCTTCCAGCCCCAATAGGTCCAGCAGCCGGCGAGCCGGTCGAACACCTGGGTGGACGAAATCTCGGAGACGAAGCGCTCGTCCTCGGGCAGTTCGGCGAGCGCGGCTTCATCCGGCACCGAGCGCCACAGGAACGAGGGAACGCTGTTCTCCTCGATCTTCTTCAGGCGGCCCGGGACGCCGGCCTTCCGGAAATACTTCTGGGCCAGCACGTCGGCGGCGACCTGGCTCCAGCTCTCGGGCACCGAGATGCCGGCGAGCCGGAAGACCACCGAGCCGTCGGGGTTGCGGATTTCGCTCACCGCCTCGCGGAACGCGATGGCAGCGTAGGGAGACTGGCCGGCCGTGGTGTAACGCCGCTCGAACCGCATGAATCATTTCCCCATGAGACGCGTGGAAGCGCCCGGTGCGGGAGGTGCGCACCGTGTCAGGATGGAAAGCAGGATGTCCGCTCCGGCCGCGTGACCCTCGCACGAAACCGTTCGATCGGTGCGCGAGCCGGGCTTTTTAACCCGGCGCCGACCCGTCCGAAGCGATGCCCGAACCTTAAGGCCCGGCTGCCTCTGACGTCAATAACTAGTGCCGGCTACCCGTGTTCCGCGCTAGATGTAGTGGTTCCGGGGATAATCCTGTGGATATCGCGGCCGTTCCGCTAAGTGCCGTTTCGGCCTGCCGGAATCCGCCGCGAATTATTTTGGATTCACAGGCAACCGCGCCGGCCCGGCCGACGGCATGGTAAACGGCCGTTCGGAACTCCGGGCGGCGTGCCGAAAATGCGACAGATGCGGGGTCCGGCTGGACGCCGCGTCCGGCCTGCCGCATAACGCGCGCATCCGTGAACGAGCCGGCCCGCGCGCCGGGAGGAACCATGGCCCTCAAGGACACGCTGCTGCGCATCTTCACTTGGTGGAACGGGCAGACCGTGTCGCTCGCCCTCGTCACCGCGCGCAGCGGGCAGTTCGTCGGCACGGACGAACTCGGCAACAAGTACTACAAGGCGCAGGGGCCCCTGATCGACCGCTCGGTCGGCCCGGAGCGGCGCTGGGTGGTCTATAACGGCTACGCCGACGCCTCCCGCGTGCCCCCCGGCTGGCGCGCATGGCTGTGCCACAACGGCGACGTGCCCCCGAGCGAGGAGGATTACCGCCCGCGCGAGTGGCAGAAGCCCCACGAGGAGAACCTGACCGGCACGGCCGCGGCCTACCGGCCGAAGGGCTCGCAGCTCTCCTGGGGCGCCCGCCCCGCCGCGACCGGCGACTACGTGCCGTGGACTCCCGGCGAGTGAGCGATTCCGTGATCGCCCGGAGCCAGCCCTGAACTGAACCGATCCGGGGCTCCGGCCTTTCCCTCCACGACCCAGGTGGAGGAGTTTTCGATGCGGGCGATCACGATGGCGGCGCTGCTGTGCCTCGGCGCAGGCGTGGCGCAGGCGCAGGAGGCGGACACGCAGGCCCCGGCCGAGCTGACGCCGGTGCTGAAATCCGAAACCCTCGTCTTCAACGGCATCACCCGGACAAAGGACGGGCGGCTGTTCTCGCCGTTCCAGCGCCAGCAGAAGGACAAGGGCCTCCAGCTCGGCGAGTGGATCGACGGCAAGCCGCAGGCCTATCCGGACACCGCGTGGAACGGCTGGAAGACCGGCGACGACGCATCGAAGGCGTTCGTCGGCGCCAACGCGATCCGCATCGGGCCCGACGGCGACCTGTGGGTGGTGGACAAGGGCGCGGCCGAACTCGGCGGGGCGCCGCTGCCCGGCGGGCCGAAGCTGGTGCAGATCGATCTGTCCGCCAACAAGGTCCGCAAGGTGTGGCCCCTCGAAGCCGCGACGACGCAAAAGAGCTTCATCGACGATTTCCGCTTCAACGGCCGCAAGGTCTATCTCACCGATGCCGGCCAGCCCGGCCTGATCGTGCTCGACCTCGACGATCGCTCGCTGCGGCGCGTCCTCGACGGGCATCCCTCCACGGTGTCCCAGCGCCCGCTCACCGGCGAGAACAAGGTGCTGTTGAGCGAGAAGGACCAGCCGATCGCGATCCACGCCGACCAGCTCGAAGTCTCGCCGGACGGCAAGTTTTTCTACTACCAAGCCTGCACCGGGCCGCTCTACCGGATCGAGACCAAGTGGCTCGACGACAGGAACGTGAGCGACGCCGAGCGCGGCCAACACGTCGAGCTCTTCGCCGCCACGGTCTCGACCGGCGGCACGGCGATCGACGGCGACGGCAACATCTACGCCTCCGACACCGACAATCTGCGCATCCTCAAGTTCGCGCCCGACGGCACGCAGAGCACGCTGGTGCAGGACCCGCGGCTGGTGTGGGGCGACGCGATGTGGATCGACGAGGAAGGGGGGCTGTGGATTCCCGCCGCGCAGATGAACCGCAGCAAGGCGATGAACGGCGGCACCAACAAAATCGCGTTCCCGACGACGATCTTCCGCATGGCGATCGGCGCCAAACCGGTGCGGAACTGAGCCTCTTACAGGCGTCGCCGTTACCCCGGATCGTCTGCCGGCCGCGAAACGATGCGTTTCGCGAGCGCGTGCGGACGATGCTCTCAATTCTTGTGCCGCATCGGCTTTTTCCGAAAGCCGGTTCCCACCTTTCGGGCCGATGCTCTATCCTCGACGGCGGATCATGACGGGCTCGGAAGCCATTCGACATGAAGAACATTCAAATCATCGATGGCGCGTTGAATTGCAGCTACGACATATTTTCCGCCACGGACGAAGAGTTCAAGGCGATCTTTCCGGGCGAATTCCAGGACGTGGAATTCATTGAGGATGTGGTCGCCCGCGCTGATGGTGCACGCCTCGATGCGATGTTCGCCGCGATCTGGCAACGGCCGGTCGACAAGCCGTCCGTGCGAGGCATCCACGGGACGCTGTTTTACGAAATGGAACACAGGAAGAAGCACTACCCCACGAAGCGGTCGTGCGAGATGGTGACCGGGCTTGACGCCGACGTGGGCTGATCCCTCGATTTCGCCAAATCTGCCAACACGTGGGCGGCGTCGAGAGGCGGGACGGGCGGCCTCCGTCGCTCGGGCCGCCCTTTTTCCACCACCCTTCCGGTGTTTACGGCGGACCATGCCGTCCGCACGATGCGGGCCTTGTCTCAAGAGGGCGCCTTGAGCCGCATCTCGACCCCATCGTTGCGCCGGACCGCGCTCGCCGCTTGTGCCTTGTGCGTCGCCGCGCTGCCGGCCTCGGCCGACAAGATCAAGAACCCGACCGCGGTGTTCTCCGGGCTCGACAAGATCACCGGGCGGATCGTGACGTTCGAGGTCGCCATCGACGAGACGGTGCAGTTCGGCGCGCTGCAGATGACGCCGCGGGTGTGCTACTCGCGCCCCCCGACCGAGACGCCCAAGACCACCGCCTTCCTCGAAGTCGACGAGGTGACGCTCGACAGCAAGTACCGGCGCATCTTCACCGGCTGGATGTTCGCGTCGAGCCCGGGGCTGCACGCCATCGAGCACCCGATCTACGACGTGTGGCTGACCGATTGTAAGGGCGGCACCGACGTGATCGCCGAGGCCAAGGAGCAGGAGGACGTGCCCGCGCTCGCCTCCCGCCAGGAGAAGCCCGGCCGCAAGAAGGGCGGCGACCCGACGAAGACCGCCCAGCAGGTCAACCAGGCCGGCCAGGTCGATGTCGAGGGGCCGCGCGGCGTGCCGGTCCAGCCGAAGCAGAAGCCCTCGCGAAAGTTCTTCCCGAACAACGAGGGCCCGGCCCCGGCCCCCCCGCCGCCGCGCGAGCCGCAGAACTTCTTCGACGCGCTGTTCCGGTAACGGGTTTCGAAAGGGCGAGCCCTTTCGCGGGTGCAGGGTGGAACCCTGCAAGAGGGCCACATCGGCTTTTCCGAGAGCCGGTTCCCACCTCTTGGACTGATGCTCTAACCTGCGAGCCGCTGCCGCGAACTCATGAACGGCCCATCGGGCTTGCGGGAGCCGGCGAAGCGCGCGAGCCCGATGGGGTTCGGCAGGCCGACATAGATCGCCTCCATCCCGCCCGAGAAGCGGTAGGCCTCGTGCCAGAAGGCGGTGCCGCCGGAGCGGTCGCGCCCGAACGTCCGCCACCACGTCCGGTGCGGGTCGGAGCGGGTGAAGGTCTCCAGGCTCTCCAGATCGCGCCAGTACTGGCGCATGCCGACATGGTTGAGGCCGAACACGAGGTTCTCGTGGACCAAGAGGCCCTCGGGCATCTCCCGCTGGATGCCCATGAGCCCGCGGCCGATGCCGAACAAAGCCAGCAGGCCCCGCCACGTGCCGACCCGGAAGCCGAGATAGACCACGACGAGATCGGGATAGCCGGAGAGATCGACCGATTCCCGGTCGAGTCGCGTCTCTTGCGCCGCATCCGCCCGCATGGCACCACCTCCATGTTTACACCGTCACCATAAAGGCGGCGCGTACAGTGTCAACATCGCGGCCGGCGAAGGCCGGCTATCATCACGGCGAGCTGCGCGAGGCCCTGGTCGCGGCCGGGCTCGCGATCCTGGAGGAGGGGGGCGACCCGGCCTCGCTCGGCCTGCGGGAGGCGGCGCGCCGGGCCGGCGTCTCGGCGATGGCGCCCTACCGGCACTTTTCCGACAAGGACGCGCTGCTGGCCGCGGTCGCGACGGTGGGGTTCGAGCGGCTGCGGGTTGATCTGGAGGCGGCGGATCGCAGGGTCTCTCCTCCCCCTTGTGGGGAGGAGCCGGAGGTGGGGGTGGTTCAGGATGAGGCGAAGGCGGTGCCTCCTGCACCACCCCCACCCCGAACCCCTCCCCACAAGGGGGAGGGGACCCGCGCTGGATCCGGTGTCGTTGAGACGGCGGCAGCCGATAGCCGGGCGGGGCAGGCCGCGCTGATCGCCCAGGGCGTCGCCTACGTCGGCTTCGCCGCAGCCAATCCCGGACTGTTCCGGCTGATGTTCCGCAGTTGCTCGGCCGCGCCGCCGGAAGCGCTGGCGCAGGCGTCGTCCGCTGCCTTCGGCGTGCTCGCCGCCCGCGTCGCGACGCAAGTGCCCGCGGAGCACGCGGCGGACGAGGCCCTGCGGTGCTGGGCGCTGGTGCACGGGATGGCGGTGCTGGCGCTCGACGGGTTGTTCGGCGCGAAGCTTCGCGAAAACCGTCCGGCCGTCGTCGCCCTGGCGGAGCGGCTGCTCGCCCTCGATGCACGCGGTCGCTGATCAGCCCGGCGCGTCGCGCCCGAGTCCGAGATCGGCCAGAGCCTCCTGGCCCGAAAACACCCGCGCCGGGTCGCCCCAATCGGCCCGGTCGGCGGCGGCCTCGGTGAGCCGGCGCTTGTAGACGTGGCGGGGCACCTCCTCGACGCCGAACTGGCTGAGATGGTCGGTGAGGAACTGCGTGTCGGCCAGCCGAAAGCCGCCGCGGCGCAGGCGCGCTACGAGGTGGACGAGGGCGACCTTCGAGGCGTCGCGGGCCTCGTGGAACATGCTCTCGCCGAAGAACGCGGCGCCGAGGCAGACGCCGTAGAGCCCGCCCACGAGCCGGCCCGCCTGATAGACCTCGATCGTGTGGCAGGCGCCGCGGTCGTAGAGGGCGCCGTAGAGGTCGCGGATGCGGCCGTTGATCCACGTGCGGTCGGTGTCGCGGCGCGGCGCGGCGCAGCCGTCGATCACCGCCTCGAAATCGCGGTCGGTCGCGACCTCGAACACGTCGGAGCGGACGGTGCGGGCGAGGCGCTTGGGGACATGGAACCGGTCGAGGGGCAGGACGCCGCGCGCCCGCGGCTCGACCCAGTAGATCGTCGGGTCGTCGGCATCCTCCGCCATCGGGAAGATGCCCGCCGCGTAGGCCTTGAGCAGGATGTCGGGCGTGATGTCCACGGAAGTCCTGTCGTGCATCGGGAAGGTTGTCGCTCCGGCCGCGTCCGAACGCCAGCCCCATCCTCCACCGCCGTCATTCCGGGGCGCGAAGCGAACCCGGAATCCACGACTGGCCGCGACGCACACCGTAAGCCGCGCATCACGGGTGGATTCCGGGTTCTCGCCTTTGGCGAGCCCCGGAATGACGGTGGGGGCCATGAAAAAGCCGGCCCTGGGATGGGGCCGGCTCTCGTCTCCTCGGCTGGATCGATCAGCGCTTCGGGTCGGCCTCCGCCAAGCCCTCGCGCTCCAGGAACCCTTCGAGCCAGTGGATGTCGTAATCACCGTTCTGGACGTCGGTGTTGCGCACCAGCGTGCGGAACAGCGGCAGGGTGGTGTCGATGCCGTCGACGACGAATTCGTCGAGGGCGCGGCGCAGGCGCATCAGGCACTCGTTGCGGGTGCGCCCGTGCACGATCAGCTTGCCGATCAGCGAATCGTAGTTCGGCGGGATGCGGTAGCCCTGGAAGGCCGCCGAATCGACGCGCACGCCGAGGCCGCCGGGCGGATGGAAGTAGGTGATCAGCCCGGGCGAGGGGCGGAAGGTCGCCGGGTGCTCGGCGTTGATCCGGCACTCGATGGCGTGGCCCTCGACCCGGATGTCCTCCTGGGCGACCGACAGCCCGCCGCCGGCCGCGACCCGGATCTGCTCGTTGACGAGATCGATCCCGGTGATCATCTCGGTGACGGGGTGCTCCACTTGGATGCGGGTGTTCATCTCGATGAAGTAGAACCGCCCGTCCTCGTAGAGGAACTCGATGGTGCCGGCGCCGATGTAGCCGAGCTGGCGCATGGCGTTGGCGCAGATGCCGCCGATCTCGGCGCGCATCTCCGCGTTGAGCGCAGGCGAGCCGCCCTCTTCCCAGACCTTCTGGTGGCGGCGCTGGAGCGAGCAGTCGCGCTCGGCCAGATGCACGGCGCCGCCGCGGCCGTCGCCGAGGATCTGCACCTCGATGTGGCGGGGCTTGGTCAGGTACTTTTCGAGATAGACCGCGTCGTCGCCGAAGGCCGCCTTGGCCTCGGTGCGGGCCATGGTGAGCGCCTGTTCGAGGTCGGCCTCGGTGCGGGCGACCTTCATGCCGCGCCCGCCGCCGCCGGAGGCCGCCTTCACCAGCACCGGATAGCCGATCTCGGCGGCGACCCGCTTGGCCTCGTCGGTGTCGGTGATGCCGCCCTCCGAGCCCGGCACGCAGGGGATGCCCAGCGCCTTGGCCGTGCGCTTGGCCTCGATCTTGTCGCCCATCACTCGGATGTGCTCGGCCTTGGGGCCGATGAAGCCGATGTTGTGGTGGGCCAGCACCTCGGCAAAGCGCGCGTTCTCGGACAGGAAGCCGTAGCCCGGATGGACCGCGTCCGCGCCCGTGATCTCGCAGGCGGCGATGATCGAGGGGATGTTGAGGTAGCTGTCGCGGGCGGTCGGCGGGCCGATGCAGACGCTCTCGTCGGCGAGCCGCACGTGCATGGCGTCGGCATCCGCCGTCGAGTGGACGGCCACCGTGCTGATGCCGAGTTCCTTGGCCGCGCGCAGGATGCGCAGGGCGATCTCGCCGCGGTTGGCGATCAGGATTTTGTCGAACATCCGCCGGCCATCACTCGAGGACGAGAAGGGCTTCGCCGTACTCGACGGGCATGCCGTCCTCGACGAAGATCGCGGTGATGGTGCCGGCGCGGGGCGCCACGATGTCGTTGAAGGTCTTCATCGCCTCGATGAGCAGGAGCTTGTCGCCGGCCTGGACCCGCGCGCCGACCTCGACGAAGGGCTTCGCCTCGGGCGAGGGCCGCAGGTAGGCGGTGCCGACCATCGGCGAGGGTACGGCGCCGGGATGGCCCGCGCCGGCCTTGGCCGGGGCCGGGGCCAGAGCGGCGGGAATCGCCGCGGGCGCGGGCGCCGCCGCGGCCATGGCGGGGGCGGGCGGGGCCACTTGGACCGCGACCGTCTCGATCTTGCGGGCGACGCGGATGCGCAGGTCGCCCTTCTCCACCTCGATCTCGGTCAGATCGGTCTCGGCGACCATCTTGGCGAGTTCGCGCACCAGATCGGGATCGAAGGGTTCGTTTTTGGCCATCGGCTCTTGGTTCTGCAGTCAGGGGGCGGACGGGGTGCGGCCGCGCAGGAGATGGGCGAGGGCGTCGAGCCCCGCCAGGTAGCTGTAAGGACCGAAACCCGCGATCACGCCGGCACAGACCGGCGCGATCAGGGAGACGTGGCGAAACGCCTCGCGGGCATGGACGTTCGAGAGATGGATCTCGACCGCGGTCACGCCGGTGCCCGTGATGGCGTCGCGCAGCGCGATCGACGTGTGCGTGTAGGCGGCGGCGTTGATGAGCACCCCGGCTCCGGCACGGCCCGCCTCCTGCACGAACGACACGAGTTCGCCCTCGTGATTCGTCTGACGGAAGGTGAGGGCGATATCGAGGCGGATCGCGCGCTCATGCAGATCGCGCTCGATGTCGGCGAGCGTCGCCGCGCCGTAGATGCCCGGCTCGCGCGTGCCCAGCAGATTGAGGTTCGGCCCGTTGAGGCAGTGAATCGCGGTCATGCCAGCCGTGAAGGCGTCGGCCGGGTCTTTTGTGAGTCCCCGGCGGGAGGGCCGGTCTTAGACGAGGGCGCGCCGCCGCGACAAGGGCGTGTATTCAAAACCGGGCGCGGCGGGCACGTCGGCGTCCCTCACCCCCCGTCATTCCGGGGCCGCGCAGCGGAACCCGGAATCCACCCGTGATGCGGGAGGCCCGGCCGAAGTCGAACCGTCGCGGCCAGTCGTGGATTCCGGGTTCTCGCCTTCGGCGAGCCCCGGAATGACGAGGGAGGGGACGATGACGGGCGAGGGCGACTCGGAAGAATCCTCAGTACGTCCAGCGCTGGGCCTTGTTCACCAGAAAATCGCGAAAGGCCTGCACCCGCGCCACGGTCCGCATCTCCTCGGCATAGACCAGATAGCTCTCCATGGTCGGCATCTCGACCTCGCGCAGCACCTGCACGAGGCCCTCTTCGCCCTCGACGGCGTAGTCGGGCAGGATGCCGACGCCGATGCCGGCTTCCATCGCCTTGTGGAGCGCCGTGATGTTGTTGACCGTGAAGTGGACCGGGCGGCGCTCGTCGCCCTCGCGGCCGATGCTGGAGAGGTAGTGGGTGGCGAGCAGATAGGACGGCTCGTTGCCGCCGAAGGAGACGAGGCGGTGCTCGTCGAGGTCGGCGATGGTCTTGGGCTCGCCGAAGCGCTTGACGTAATCGGGGCTGGCGAAGGCGTGGTAATGCACCGTGAACAGCCGCCGCTGGATCAGGTCCGGCTGGGCCGGGCGGCGCATGCGGATGGCGATGTCGGCCTCGCGCATGGCGAGATCGAGTTCCTCGTTGGTCAGCACCAACTCGACCCGGACATCCGGGTAGAGGTCGAGGAATTCGGAGATGCGTCCCGCGAGCCAGGACGAGCCGAGGCCGACGGTGGTGGTGACGCGCAAATCCCCGGATGGGCGCTCGCTGGTCTCGACGAGGCGGGCGCGGGTGTTCTCGAGCCGGAGCTTCATGTCGCGGGCGGCGCGGAACAAGAGGTCGCCCTGCTCGGTCAGGATCAAGCCGCGGGCGTGGCGGTGGAACAGCGGCGCCTTCAGCTCGCGCTCCAGCGCGCTGATCTGGCGGCTCACCGCCGACTGGCTGAGGCCGATGTCGTCGCCCGCCCGCGTGAAGCTGCCGGCCTCCGCGACGTTGAGGAAAATCCGGATCTTGTCCCAATCCAAGGCCGTCACTCCCGCCCGTCGCGATCAGCCCGTCACGGGAGGCCGCGACCTTCGGGCGTTGCACGACATCGACCCATCTGGCCCGGATATCGGATCCGGGCCAATGCTCTAGATTCCTGTGCCGCATCGGCTTTTTCCGAAAGCCGCAAACCACCTTTCGGGCCGATGCTCGAGCCGCCATTCGCTGAGCGAAGGGCTCCTCGCAAAACCGTACGTTTCCTGCATGGTTCAGGCTAGGACGGCAAGCTTGCGATTTGGTTGCGCCCGAGGATCGTCAACAGGGAAGTGGGCGGGACGCGCCCGCGCCCGCCCTTATCCCCAGCCGAGCTTTACTCGGCGGCTGCCTTGGCCGGGCTCTCGCCGATGTCGAGCGCAGCCAGATATTTCTCGGCCTCGAGTGCCGCCATGCAGCCCATGCCGGCTGCGGTGATCGCCTGACGGTAGACGTCGTCGGTGACGTCGCCCGCCGCGTAGACGCCGGGGATCTCGGTCGCGGTCGTGCCCGGCGTGACCGTGATGTAGCCGCCGTGGCGCATCGGCAGCTGGCCCTCGAAGATGCCGGTGGCGGGCTGGTGGCCGATGGCGACGAACAGGCCGTCGGTCGGATGCTCGACGATCTCGCCCGAGCGCAGGTCCTTCAGCCGCAGATGCGTGACGGAAGGGGGCGTGGCCGAGCCGCAGATCTCCTCGACCGCGTGATGCCACTTCACCGAGACGTTGGCGTGCTTGAACAGACGCTCCTGCAGGATGCGCTCGGCGCGGAACTCGCCGCGGCGGTGGATCACCGTCACGGACTTGGCGAGGTTGGCCAGATACAGGGCCTCCTCGACGGCGGTGTTGCCGCCGCCGACGACCGTCACGTCCTTGCCGCGGAAGAAGAAGCCGTCGCAGGTGGCGCAGGCCGAGACGCCGAAGCCCTGGAACTTGGCTTCCGAGGGCAGGCCGAGCCACTTCGCCTGGGCGCCGGTGGCGATGATGAGCGCGTCGCAGGTGTAGGTCTCGCCGGAATCGGCCTCCAGCCGGAACGGGCGGGACTTGAGGTCGACGCTCGTGATGTACTCGGAGACGATCCTGGTGCCGACATGCTCGGCCTGAAGCCGCATCTGCTCCATCAGCCACGGGCCCTGGATGGCCTCGGCGAAGCCCGGATAGTTCTCGACGTCGGTGGTGATCATGAGCTGGCCGCCGGGCTGGAAGCCGGAGATCAGCAGCGGCTCGACCATGGCGCGGGCGGCGTAGATCGCGGCGGTGTAGCCGGCCGGGCCTGAGCCGATGATTACGAGTCTCGCATGCGTATGGGCCATCTCGCCGTCTCCTGATGTCCGGCCGCTCCCGCGGGGCGCCGTCGTCCTGTCGATTCGCGCGCACTCTGCCACGGCGCGCATAAGATGATCTTTCCGAAGTCGCGGCCGCCGCGAAGCACTCGGCCTAGAACGAGCCCTTTGCCACGGTCGCCTTCGGCGCGGCTTTCCGGGCCGGATCGAGCCGCTCGCGGTGCGCCGCGTAGGCCTTGGCCATCGCCTCGGCGATCTCCGGGGTCGCGTCGATCGGTGCGTAGCGCAGCGCCTCCAGCCGGCCGATGAAGGGTTTGAGCGCGCCCGCCATGGCGAGCCCGGCGAACATCCGCCGATGCCGGATATAGGTACGCGGCAGATCGAACAGCAGGAGGGGCACGCCGGTGCTCGCCGCCTCGCCGACCATGTTGGCCGAATCCGAGGTGACGACGATGTGGTCGGCGATCGCCAGCATGCCGACATAGGGGTTCGCCCCCGTGCCGTCCCAGAGGAAGCCGCCCTTGCGGCGGATCAGGTCGGCCAGCGCGGCGCTGAGTTCGGGCGGCGTGCGGCGCGAGACTGTCATCATCAGGGTGCAGCCGCCGTCGGCGAGCTTGGTGAGGTCGCGCACGAGGCGGCGGGTGTCGGACTTGCGGTAGCTCAGGTGCCGGCTGTCGCCGCCGATCAGCACGGCGATGCGCGGCCAGGGCAGGACGGCGAGCCGCGGGTCGGGCTGGGCGCGGGCGGCGTCGAGGCGGGCGCGGGAGACCGGGTGCGGGGCGGTCAGCGTCGTGAACACGTTGGGGCCGCGCAGATCGTCGTAGTCGGGCACCCAGATGAAGTCGGCGGTGTCGTGCCCCGTGCGCGGGTCCTTGAGGAAGGCCGTGAAGGTGCGCCCCTGCGAGGCGCGCCGCACCGCCCGCAGATAGGGCACGGCGCGCCGGCCCGAGGCGATCAGGATGTCGGGCAGCGACCCTTCGAGCAGACCGCCGGTGCGGCCCGGCGCGTCGCGCGGGTCGATCGGGCCCCAGGGCGCGGTCCAGGTCAGGGGGCGGCCGCGGGGGATGCGCCGGATCTCGGCGTCGAGGCCGAGCGCTTGGCCGACGCCGATGCACTGGTTCTCGTCGCCGGCCTTGCCGTCGGTCACGATCCAGGCGCGGGCGCGCCCGATCTCGGGCGGCACAGATCCGTCCCCCGCCACGCTCCCGCTCACGCCACGCACGTCCTCAAGAACCGATGTCCGGCTTACTGAGCCGGGAGTTGGCGGCGCAGCCACGCCGCGTAATGCTCGGCCAGCGCCGCCACCCGGCGCCGCTCGGAGGCCGGATCGTACCACGCGCCCCCCGAACTCGCCGGCAGGGCCGAGAGCTGGGGATGGCGGGCCAGGATCGCGCCGTCGCGGCCGACCAGCAGCGCCTCGCCGTCGAGATAGTCGGTCACGCCGCCGCCGCCCAAGCTGCCGCGGCTCGCACCCTGCGCCCCGGCATAGGGGTTGAGCGAGAGGCCGCTCACCCGCACTACCAGGGTCGGGGCGCCGCGCACGATCCGGTCGCCGAAGGCCTGTCGGAGCGCCGCGGTCAGGTCGGCGCGCAACGCCTCCGTCTGCAAGCCGCCGCCTTGCGCCGCGAGCGGGCGCACATCGACGGAGACGCCGCCGAGACGGCCGAAATCCTGCGCGACGGCCGGCCCCGCGATGAGGGCGAGGCCCATCAGGGCCGCGAGACCGGGGATGCGCAGGAGGGTTTTCATGGGTGTCAGGCGCCCCACTCGACGGCGACGACCTCGTAGGACTTGCCGCCGCCCGGCGTCGTCACCTCGACGGTGTCGCCGACGCCCTTGCCGATCAGCGCGCGGGCGATCGGCGAGGAGATCGAGACGCGGCCCTCGCGCACGTCCGCCTCGGGCTCGCCGACGATCTGGTAGGTCTTCTCCTCCTCGGTGTCCTCGTCGAGGAGTTTGACGCGCGCGCCGAACTTGATCTTGGCGCCCGACAGCTTCGCGGTGTCGATGACCTCGGCCCGCGCGATCATGCTCTCCAGTTCGAGCACCCGGCCCTCGTTGTGGGACTGGGCCTCCTTGGCGGCATGGTACTCGGCGTTCTCGGACAGGTCGCCGAGCGCCCGGGCCTCGGAGATCGCCTGGATGATGCGCTGCCGCTCCACCTGCTGGCGGTGCTTCAGCTCCTCCTCGAGAGCCGCGTAGCCACGGATCGTAATCGGAACCTTGTCGATGCTCATGGTCTCGCGCCACAATGAAGAGGCCCGGCGGGAGCGTGAACTCCTTCCGGGCCGGAAATCGGCTGGCTGTTCTGGCCGCGAGGCGCCCTGTCCGCCGGGCACCTCGCGCGCCGGAGGTATTTAGGCCGCGAAGTATTCCTGCAAGGCCCGCACCCGAAGATCGCCTTCGAGATAGGCTCTGATGCCCTCCGCGGCCGCCATCGCGCCGGCCAGAGTGGTGTAGTACGGCACTTTATGCAAGAGGGCCGCCCGCCGGAGCGAGCGCGAGTCGGACAGGGCGCCCGCCCCCTCGGTGGTGTTGATGACGAGCGCGATCTCACCGTTCTTGATCGCATCGACGATGTGGGGCCGGCCCTCCAGCACCTTGTTGATGCGGCCCGTGGGGATGCCCTCGTCGGCCAGATACCGCTGCGTGCCCCCGGTCGCCAGGATCGAGAAGCCGAGTTCCGACAGGAGCCGGATGGTCGGCAGCACCCGCGGCTTGTCGTCGTCGCGCACCGAGATGAACACCGTGCCGGTGCGCGGCACCGCGGTGCCGGAGCCGAGCTGGCTCTTGGCGAAGGCCACGCCGAAGCCGGCATCCAGCCCGATCACCTCGCCGGTCGAGCGCATCTCCGGCCCGAGCAGCACGTCCACGCCGGGGAAGCGGGCGAAGGGGAACACCGCTTCCTTGACCGCGATGTGGTCGAGCTTCTTCGGCTTGAGGCCGAAGCTGTCGAGGCGCTCGCCCGCCATGATCCGGGCCGCGATCTTGGCGATGGGCTCGCCGATCACCTTGGCCACAAAAGGCACGGTGCGCGAGGCGCGCGGGTTCACCTCCAGCACGTAGATCGCGCCGTCCTTGATCGCGTACTGCACGTTCATCAGGCCGCCGACCTTGAGGGCCAGCGCCATCGCCTTGGTCTGGCGCTCCAGTTCCTCGATCAGCTCCGGCGAGAGCGTGCGCGGGGGCAGCGAGCAGGCGGAATCGCCCGAATGGATGCCCGCCTCCTCGATGTGCTCCATGATGCCGGCGATGAACACCGACTGCCCGTCGCAGACCGCATCGACATCGACCTCGGTCGCGTCCGACAGGTAGCGGTCGAACAGCAGCGGGTTCTTGCCCAGCACCGTGTTGATCTGCCCCGTCTTGTCGTTGGGGTAGCGCGTCTTGATGTCGGACGGGATCAGGCTCGGCAGGGTGCCGAGCAGGTACTCGGCGAACTGCGCCTCGTCGCGGATGATCGCCATGGCGCGCCCGCCCAGCACGTAGGAAGGCCGCACCACGAAGGGGAGCCCCAGTTCGGCCGCCACCAGCCGGCTCTGCTCGACCGAGTAGGCGATGCCGTTCTTGGGCTGCTTGAGGCCGAGCTTGTCCAGCAGGCGCTTGAACTGGTCGCGGTCCTCGGCGAGGTCGATGGCGTCGGGCGAGGTGCCGAGGATCGGCACGCCGGCCGCCTCCAGCGCGCGGGCGAGCTTGAGCGGGGTCTGGCCGCCGAACTGCACGATCACGCCGTGGAGCGTGCCCGCCTGCCGCTCGGTCTCGACGATCTCCAGCACGTCCTCCGCGGTCAGCGGCTCGAAATACAGTCGGTCGGAGGTGTCGTAGTCGGTCGAGACCGTCTCCGGGTTGCAGTTGACCATGATGGTCTCGTAGCCGGCTTCCGTCAGCGCGAAGCAGGCGTGGCAGCAGCAATAGTCGAACTCGATGCCCTGGCCGATCCGGTTCGGGCCGCCGCCCAGAATGATGACTTTCTTCTTGTCCGACGGGTACGCCTCGTCCGCGACCGTGCCGGCGAAGGGGGCGACGTAGGTCGAGTACATATAGGCGGTCGGCGCCTTGAACTCGGCGGCGCAGGTGTCGATCCGCTTGAACACCGGCCGCACTCCGAGGCCCCGGCGGGCGGTGCGCACCGCGTCCTCGTCGGTGTCGGCGAGCACGGCGAGCCGCGCGTCGGAGAAGCCCGCGGCCTTGAGCTGGCGGAAGGCGCCGGGGGTCTTGGGCAGGCCGTGGGCCTTCACCCGGTTCTCCAGATCGACGATGGCCTGAAGCTGTTCGAGGAACCACGGATCGATCTTGCAGGAGGCGTGAATCTCCTCGTGGCCGACCCCGAGGCGCATCGCCTGGGCGACCTTGAGCAGGCGGTCCGGCGTCGGCGTGCCGAGCGCGGCCTTGATCGCGTTGTGGTCGTCGCCCTTGCCCAGGCCCTCGATCTCGATGTCGTCGAGGCCGGTGAGCCCCGTCTCCAGCGAGCGCAGCGCCTTCTGCAGCGATTCCGCGAAGCAGCGACCGATGGCCATGGCCTCGCCGACCGACTTCATCGCGGTGGTCAGCGTCGGCTCCGCGCCGGGGAATTTCTCGAAGGCGAAGCGGGGGATCTTGGTGACGACGTAGTCGATCGTCGGCTCGAACGAGGCCGGGGTCGCCCCGCCGGTGATGTCGTTGGCGATCTCGTCGAGGGTGTAGCCGACGGCTAGCTTGGCCGCGACCTTGGCGATCGGGAAGCCGGTCGCTTTCGAGGCCAGCGCCGAGGAGCGCGAGACGCGCGGGTTCATCTCGATGACGATCATCCGGCCGGTGGCCGGGTCGATGGCGAACTGCACGTTCGAGCCGCCGGTCTCGACGCCGATCTCGCGCAGAACCGCCAGCGATGCGTCGCGCATCACCTGATATTCCTTGTCGGTCAGCGTCAGCGCGGGCGCCACCGTGATCGAATCGCCGGTGTGGACGCCCATCGGATCGACGTTCTCGATGGAGCAGACGATGATGCAGTTGTCCGCCTTATCGCGGACGACCTCCATCTCGTACTCCTTCCAGCCAAGCACGCTCTCCTCGATCAGCACCTCGTTGGTCGGCGAGGCGTCGATGCCGCGCTCGACGATCTCCAGGAATTCCTCGCGGTTGTAGGCGATGCCGCCGCCCGTGCCGCCCATGGTGAAGGACGGCCGGATGATCGCCGGCAGGCCGACTTCGGCGAGCGCGATGAGCGCCTGACCCAGCGCGTGCTCGATGTAGCGGCGGCGCCGGTCGCCCTCGGCCCCGGCCCAGGCGCGCTCGAACTCGGCGAGCGCGGCCTCGCGGGCGGCGGGCTCGGCGTTGGCGGCCTCGATGCGGGCCTTCTCGGCGAGGTACTTTTCGCGGTCCGCCTTCTTGGCGGCCGACGCGTTGGCGAGTTCCGATTTCGGCGTCTCAAGGCCGATCTTCGTCATCGCGTCGCGGAAGAGGTTGCGGTCCTCGGCCTTGTCGATGGCCTCGGCCGTGGCGCCGATCATCTGCACGCCGAACTTTTCCAGCACGCCCATGCGCTTGAGCGAGAGGGCGCAGTTCAGCGCGGTCTGGCCGCCCATCGTGGGCAGCAGCGCGTCGGGCCGCTCCTTCTCGATGATCTTGGCCACGACCTCCGGGGTGATCGGCTCGACATAGGTGGCGTCGGCCATCTCCGGGTCGGTCATGATCGTCGCCGGGTTCGAGTTCACCAGGACGATCCGGTAGCCCTCCTCGCGGAGCGCCTTGCAGGCCTGGGTACCGGAATAGTCGAACTCGCAGGCCTGCCCGATGATGATCGGCCCCGCACCGATGATGAGGATGGAGGAGATGTCGGTGCGTTTCGGCATGGAGCGCCTTTTCAACCTTTCGCGCGCGCTCGCACCCCCGCGCGCCGCCTCCTTCGAGGGGCGCCCGAGGGGATCGGGCGTCATGGATGATCGTTAAGCCCTGCGTCTACACCCGGCCGCCCGGGTTTGGGAAGGGCGGCGGCGACATGGACCCACGCCTGATTCACGGGGGCGCAGGGAGTTTCCCACCCAACCCCCTCATCCTGAGGTGCGGAGCGAAGCGCAGCACCTCAGGATGAGGGATTTGGATGGGATGGAAGCGGCCGTCAGCGCCGCGGTTCGAGCGGGCGTCCGCGGCGCTCGACCACCACGGCTGGGCGGCTGCGGCGCTCGACGATGACCGCGCGGGGCGGAGCGCGGTTGGGGCTCACGGGTGCCATGATCCGCTGCTCGACGCGCTCCGGCATCCGCGCCGGGCGCGCGGCAGCGGCCTTGGCGGCGGCGACCACGTGCGGGCGCACCTCGTCGGAGGGCAGCCCGATCAGCCCGGCGGCGATCTCGACCTGCTGCTCGATGTCGTCGGTCAGGTCCTGCGCGGCGGCGACCGCCTCGGCCACCGTCGGCGGCTCGCGGCGCACCCGGATCGGCGGCAGGTCCTGGAAGCTCTTGGGCGTCTTCTTCACGGCACGACTCGCGGTGTTCATGCGCCGATCTTAGGACGGTCCGCTCGGTTTGTGCATTGCAACAAGCTCGGGCGTGACGGTCCGCCGGCCGCATGGCTGCCCGGCGGACGCTCCGGCTGCGAGGCATGCAGGATGCGCGCCGAGTGTCGCCGTGCGCCAGCACATTCGATGCACAGGCCGGACATCGCGCGCTTCCGGTCGATATGCCGCAGAGCGGCAAGCGCGGCGTCTCATGGGGGCGGATGCCGAAATCCCGCCCGGATCGTGGGGTCAACCGGAGCGATGACGCTCGACCCCCGCCTCACCCCCGCCCGGCCCGACCTCGCCGACATCCGCCTGCGGGGGCAGGTCGAAGCGGCGCGCTTCGTCGAGGGCCGGCCCGCGCGGATCGCCGTGCCCTCCGCCCCCTTGCGCCGCCGGCCGGAGCCGCAGGCCGGGCTCGACACGGAAGCCGTGATGGGCGACGCCGTGACGGTCTACGACGTGAGCCAAGACTTCGCCTTCGCCCAGATCGCCCGCGACGGCTATGTCGGCTACCTGCCTGAAGCCGCCCTCGGCCCCGCCGACCCGGCCCCGACCCACCGCGTCGCGGCTTTGCGCACCTTCGTCTACCCCGCCCCCGACCTGAAGCGCCCGCACGTCGCACACTTGAGCCTCGGCGCCGCCTTCGCGGCCGAGGATCGCGAGGGCGAGTACTGGCGCCTCTCGGGCGGCGGCTACGTCTTCGCCGACCACGCGGTGCCGCTGGACCACGCCGAGCCGGACGCGGCGACCGTCGCCGAGCGGCTCGTCGGCACCCCCTATCTCTGGGGCGGGCGCACCAGCCTCGGGCTCGACTGCTCCGGTCTCGTCCAGCTCTGCCTGGAGCGCGCGGGGCTCGCCTGCCCGCGCGACGCCGACCAGCAGGAGCGGGCGCTCGGCACCGCGCTCCCCCCCGGCCTCGACGGTCTGCGCCGCGGCGACCTCGTGTTCTGGAAGGGCCATGTCGGGATGATGCTCGACGCGGATCGGCTCATCCACGCCAACGGTCATCATATGGCGGTCGCTGTCGAGCCGCTGGCGGTGGCGGTGGCACGGATCGCCGAGAAGAGCTTCGGGGCCGTCACGTCCATCCGGCGGCTGGATCTACCTGGCGCATCTCACTCCACGCCCTCATCCTGAGGTGCCCGCGAAAGCGGGCCTCGAAGGAGGGCTCCAGGGATCGCGCGCAAGCTGGAGCCCTCCTTCGAGGCTACGCTTCGCTCCGCGCCTCAGGATGAGGGGGTAGGGTGGATCGGCCGGATTGCGCTGAAGGCTTCAGTTCTCACGGGCTCCCCGGCCCACGGCCGAGGCCGGCCAGCGTGAACAGATCGACCGAGAGCTTGGCGCCGATCACGAACGCGTCGGGGATGTTCTTGGTGCGGTAGGGGAACCGGGTCTGGTCCGGGTTGACGATGTATTGCAGGTTCGGCGTCAGCCGGATCGCGGGCGAGACCTGGATGCCGTAGTTCAGCTCCATCATGATCTGATGCTCGGGAATCTTGCGGTCGATGCCGAGCGAGGCCTGCGCCGCATAGATGCTCGACAGCGCCAGCGGCGAGAATTTCTGCGTGTTGATGACGAAGCCGACCGTGTCGTAGGGCCGGCCTGCGAAGGTGCCGGTCTGGAGCGCGCCGATCTCCAGAAAATAATCCTCGATGAGACGGCCGCCGGTGCCGGTCATGGCGACGCCGAACAGGGTCAGGCCCTGGATCGCCGTCGGGTCGGGGCGCCACACCATCTGGTCGAAGCGGGCGTAGACGCCGGATCGCCCGAACCGGGTGCGCGGATCGAGCCCGGTCAGCACCGCGCGACCGCCCGCCACGTCACGCACCGGGTCCGCGTAATCCGAGCGATCGACCCAGCCGCCGATGCCGTAGTTGCGCGGCAGCGTGTCGTTGGCGAACGTGGTGGAGTAGCCGAGTTCGAACGGCAGGATCGCGCCGGTCGCGCCCTTGGTCGAGAAATCGAGGCCGTTGTCGCCGGGCTGCTGGTGCAGCGGGTTCACCTCGTAGATTCCGGCATGGAAGAACACCTTGTCGGTGAGCCACGCCTTGGCATGCCCGCCCCAGCTCGCCACCGGCCAGAAGGTGAAGTTCGAGGTCTTGAACACGAAGGTCGGGTTGCCGCAGGCCGAGTTCGTCTGAAAATTGCAGTAGATCGGCGAATTGAGGAAGGCGATGTTGGCGACCAAGCGCCCGACCTCGATGTCGAGGCGGTTGTCGAACAGCTTCTGCTGGTACGACAGCAGCGTGAGCCGGGTGGTCTGGCCGCCGCCGTAGATTTCCTGCACGCTGGTGTTGTTGCCGATCAGGTCCTGCGAGAGCGAACGGCCGTGGCGGTTGGTGACCGCGACGTGGACCGAGCCGCCCGCGATCCCGGCGAGCCGGTTGAGGTCGGCGTCGATGCCGAAGAACAACTGGCCGGCATAGGCCGTGCCCTGGCGGATGCCGCCGACGGGGTTGCCCGCGGCTTGGCCCGTGTAGTTCGCCAGGAAGGTCAGGCCGTTGCCGAGATCGAACGTACCCGGCGGCAGGGTCGGCGGCGTGGCGCTCTGGCCGAGCACGTCGGCCGCCGCCGCGGCGGTGCCGTCGTTGCCGAAGATTCTTCGCGACGGGGCCCGGCGGACGACGCGGCGAACCACCGGGCGCCGGATCGCGGCGGGCGCCGCAGCGACTACTGGCGGCGCGAGGCCCGGTTCGGGCGGTGCATTCTGTGCGTGAGCCTGCGTGCCAAGCACCATGCACAGGCCGAGCATCGCCCCTGCTACTGCGACCGCCTTCATATCGTCCCCCGGTGTAAACGATTTCTTGAATTTAGCTCGATGGAGCTTCCGATCTGCGCCGGATGCTCGAATTTTGCCTGGCGATGGACTTCGGGAAAGAAGTATTCGCCGGTTTTTTCAACCTATGTTGATTTTGCCGGCGGGCGTGGCCCGGATGCCGCATCAGGGTTGAGCGGCATTCCCCTCCCCCTTGCGGGGAGGGGTTAGGGGTGGGGGTGGTTCAGAAGGCACCGCTGCGGTTCCTCCTGAACCACCCCCACCTCCGGCTCCTCCCCGCAAGGGGGAGGAGAGGGCGTTCAGCTCGCTCGCTTCTTCAGCAGCCCGACCAGCAGCCCCGTCACCACGGTGCCGGCGACCAGCGCGATCAGCGCGCCGGGCAGGTTCGTCACGGCGTTCGGGATCGGCAGGACGAACAGGCCGCCATGGGGCACCTTGAGGGTCACGCCGGAGGTGAGCGCGAGGGCGCCGGCCACCGCCGAGCCCGCCACCATGGAGGGGATCACCCGCAACGGATCGGCCGCCGCGAAGGGGATCGCGCCTTCCGTGATGAAGGCCGCGCCGAGCACGGCGGCCGCGCCGCCGGCCTCGCGCTCGGGCTTCGAGAAGCGATTGGGAAACAGGCGGGTGGCCAGCGCGATGCCGAGCGGGGGCGTCATGCCGCCGAGCATCACCGCGGCCATCGGGGCGTCGACGCCCGACGAGAGCAAAGCCGCGGCGGAGGCGTAGGCGGCCTTGTTGATCGGCCCGCCCATATCGACCGCCATCATGCCGCCGAGGACGAGGCCGAGCACCAGCGCGCTCGCGCCCTGCATCCCCTTGAGCCAGTCGGTGAGCGCGGCGAGCACGGCCGCCACCGGCACGCCGACGACGTAGACCATGAGCAGGCCGGTGATGGTGGTCGCGAGAAGTGGCAGGATCAGGACGGGCTTGAGCCCCTCCAGATTGCGGTGCAGGCGGATGTGCCGGTTGAGGAAGGCGGTGACGTAGCCGGCGATGAAACCCGCGGCGATGCCGCCGAGAAAGCCGGCCTGGAGGTTGGCGGCGAGCATGCCGCCGATCATGCCCGGCGCGATGCCGGGGCGGTCGGCGATGGAATAGGCGATGTAGCCGGCGAGCGCCGGGACGATCAGCGCGAAGGCCGCCTTGGCGCCGATCTCGCCCAGCGCGAAGCCGAGCGTGCCGGCATTCTCCGGCTTCATCGCGTCGATGCCGCCGAACGCGAAGGCCAGCGCGATCAGCAGCCCGCCCGCCACCACGAAGGGCAGCATGAACGACACGCCGGTCATCAGGTGCTTGTAGGCGCCGGCCTTCTTCTCCGCCGCCGCCGGGCGGGCGGGGCCGTCCGCCTTCGCGTCGGTCGTGCCCGCGGCCTGAAGCTGCGCCTCGGCGAGCGCGGTGGCGATCAAACCCTTGCCGTCGCGGATCGCCGCCTTGGTGTTGGTGGCGTAGAGCCGTTTTCCGGCAAAGCGCGCGCGGTCCACCCCGGTGTCGGCGGCGATGATCACCACGTCGGCCGCCGCGATCTCAACTGCGGTCAGGGCGTCGCGGGCGCCGACCGACCCTTGCGTCTCGACGCGGATGTCGTGGCCGAGCGCCTGCGCCGAGGCCTGCAGACCCTCCGCCGCCATGAAGGTGTGGGCGATGCCGGTGGGGCAGGACGTGATCGCCACGATTCTTTTGGGAGTTGGTATCGCGCTCGCGGAAGCGGCGGCCGGGGCGCTGGCGGTGCCGGCGAGCAGCCGGTCGAGCACGGCGTTCACGTCGGTGAGCACGTCGTCGATGGCCGCGCGCGCGCGGGTCAGCGCGCCGAATCGGCCCTCGCCGAGATCGCCCTCGCCGACGAGGAGTACGGCCTTCGCCTCGCGGATGGCCGCCTCGGGGATCGGGTTGCCGCCGCCCTTGCCACGGATTTCGAGGGCGAGCGCCGCGTTGCGCCGCCCGGCCGCCTTGCGCAGGGCCTCGGCCGCGAGGACGGCGTGGGTCGAGAGGTCACCGCCTCCCACCACCGCCAGGAGCTGTGCCATGGGTTCCTCCTGTGAAATGGGTTGTTGTTCGGGCTGTTCGGGTGCCGCCGCGTCCCCCTCCCCCCTCTGCGAGGGAGGGTGGCCCCCGAAGGGGGTCGGGAGAGGGGAGCGACGGTTCTGCTTGGCCGCGTTCGACGCGAAATCTCCGGAACCGTGGTTCCCCTCTCCCGCCCGCTCCGCGGGCACCCTCCCCCCAACCCAAGTCGGGCTTGCCCGACTTGGGCACCTTGGATGCGGATATCGGGCAAGCCCGATATCCGTGGGGGGAGGGTTTTTTAGGTCAGCGATTCCACGCGGATGCTCTGGGCGATGGCTTCCACCGCCTCCCGCCCCGGCAGGTTCGCCCCCGTGCGGCTGAGCTTGCCCGCCGCGAAGGCCAGGGCCCGGCGGGCGAGGTCGGGGAGCGGCAGGCCGTCGTGCAGGCCGGCGACGAGGCCGGCGACCAGCGCGTCGCCCGCGCCGACGGTGCTCGCGATCTCGGTCGCGGGCGGCAGGGCCCGCAGCGCGCCGTCCCCTGAGACGAACAGCGCCCCGTCTTCGCCGAGCGAGACGCAGACCAGCGCGATCCCCGACGCCTGCAAGCGGCGGGCGGCGTCGAGCAGGGCGGCGGGGTCGGTCAGCGACTGGCCGGCCCATTCCTCTAGCTCGTGGCGGTTGGGCTTGATCGCTTGGGGCAGGGCGCCGGGGCCGGCGGCGAGCGCTGCGGCCAGGGCCGGCCCGGAGGCGTCGAGCACCACGCGGGCGCCGCGGGCGCGCAGCTCCCCCGTCAGCCGGGCGTAGGTGTCGGGGGGAGCTGAGCGCGGCAGGCTACCCGCCAGCACCACGAGGCTGCCGTCCTGCGCCAGTTCGGAGAGGACGGCGCGCACCGCCTCCAGCGTCGACGGCCCGAACTCGAGGCCGGGCAGGTTGATGTCGGTGGTCTCAGCCGTGCCGGCGTCCAAGAGCTTGAGATTGGTGCGGGTCTGCCCCGGGATCCAGACGAAGCGGTCGTCGATGCCTTTGGCCGCGAGCACCTGCTCGAAGGGGGCAGCGTTGTCCTGGCCGAGCACGCCGGTGGCGGAGACCGGGAGACCCCAATCGGCGAGGCAGCAGGCGACGTTGACGCCCTTGCCGCCGGCATCCGACCAGACCGAGCGGGCGCGGTGGACCGAGCCGGGGTTCAGCGCGTCGAGTGTCACGGTCTGGTCGATCGCCGGGTTGAGGGTGAGGGTGGCGATCATCGCTCAGGCTCCCGTCGCGACGGTGGTGTCGAGGGCGCGCACCGAGGCCGCGTCCTCCTGCTCGCAGGCGCGGAGCGCCAGGGCCTTCAGCTCGGCCATGTCGGAGGCGCGTAGCCGCGCCTTCACGCCGGGCAGGTCGCGGGGCGTCATCGACAGCTCGTCGACGCCGAGGCCCGCGAGCAGGCAGGCCCCGAACGGATCGCCCGCGATGCCGCCGCAGACGCCGACGAAGCGCCCGTGGCGCGCGGCGCCCTCGCAGGTCATGTGGATCAGCCGCAGCACCGCCGGATGGAGCGAATCGGCTTCCGGCGCGAGGTCGGTGTTCTGGCGGTCGATGGCGAGCGCGTATTGCGTCAGGTCGTTGGTGCCGATGGAGAAGAAGTCACAGTGGCGGGCCATCGCGTCGGCCTGGATCGCGGCGGCCGGCACCTCGATCATGATGCCGAGCGGCACCTCCGGGGCGCCGATCTCTTTTCGAATTCTTTCGCAGATTTCGCGCAGCCGGATCACCTCGGGGACCGAGGTGATCATCGGCATCATGATCGAGAGCGGGGCCTCCTTGCCCTTGGGGGCGTCCGCGGGGACATGGTCCTTGGCCGCGCGGTAGAGGGCGCGCAGCTGCGGCTCCATCAGGTCGGGCCGGCGCAAGAGCAGGCGGGCGCCGCGCACGCCGAGGAAGGGGTTTTCCTCCCGCGGCAGGTGGAGGTGGGCGACCTGCTTGTCGCCGCCGATGTCGAGCGTCCGCACGATCAGCGGGCGCCCGCCGAGCGCCTTCAGCATCGCCGAATAGGTCTCGACCTGGTCGTCCTCGCTCGGCGTGTCGCCGCGTTCCAGAAACAGGAACTCGGTGCGCATCAGGCCGACGCCCTCGGCGCCCTGGTCGAGGGCGAGGGGCACCTGATCCGGGTTGTTGACGTTGCCGCCGACCGCGATGCGGTGACCGTCGCGGGTCTGCGCCGGCTGCGCCCGCTCCCGCGCCTCAGCTTCCGCTTGGCTCTGCTGCCGGGCGCGCCAGCTCTCGGCGGAGGCGATGTCGGCCTCGCTGGGGTCGAGGTAGAGGCGGCCCGTCGTCCCGTCGAGGATCGCGCGGGTGTGGTTCTCGACACCCAAGAGGCCGGGCCCGCCCGCGACCATCGCCGGGATGCCCAGCGTCCGGGCCAGGATCGCGGTGTGCGAGGTCGGCCCGCCCTGCGCGGTGGCGAGCCCGATGACGCGGGTGGGGTCGAGCCCGGCGGTGTCGGAGGGGGCGAGATCGGGGGCGATCAGGATGCAGGGCACGTCCGGCAGATCGTGGCCGCTCTTCAAGGCCGGATCGATCTGCGCCAGCACCCGGCGGCCGACGTCGCGCAGGTCGGCGGCGCGGGCGGCGAGCACCGGGTTGCCGAGCGCCGAGAGCCGGCCCGCCATCCGCTCGACGGCGGCGTTCCAGGCGAAGGCCACGCCGTGGCCCTCGACCATGAGCTGGCAGGCCAGCGTGATCAGGTCGGTGTCGGCGATGAGTTCGCCCTGCGCCTTGAAGATGCCGGCATCCGCCTTGCCCAGCCGCCGCTCGGTGTCGTCGGCGAGCGCGCGAAGCTGATCGCCGGTGGTCGCGAGCGCCCGGTGCAGGCGGTCGGCGCCCGAGGTCAGGGGCTCGGGCTCGTCCGGCACCACCACTTCCGCCGCGGCGAGCACGTGGACCGGGCCGATGGTGAGGCCGGGGCTCGCGCCGATGCCGGCCATCGTCTTCGGCTTGTCGGCGGGGTTCCAGCCCGCCACCGGCCCGGCGGCCTTGGCCGCGGCTTCTGCCGCGCGCTGGGCGGCCGCCTTCTCGCCGGCGCTGAGGCCCGTCACCGCGGCGCAGATTTTGGCGAGCGCCGCCGCCTCGTCGTCGCCTTCCGCCGAGATCGTCACCTCGTCGCCGCAGCGCAGGCCCAGTTGCAGCAGCGCGATCAGGTTCTTGGCGTCGGCGACTTGGTCCCCATGGCGCACCTGGATGCGGGCCGGGCACGAGCGGGCCGTCTCGACCCAGTGGGAGGCGGGGCGGGCGTGCAGGCCGGTCGGGTAATCCACCGTCCAGTCGAAGCGCTGGCGCAGGTCGGTGGCAGGTCCCGTGCTGGCGGGGGCGGCCGAATCCTCGGTGAGTGCGCGTGCGATCTCAGCCTCGCTCGCGGTGGAGCGCAGGCGCTCCAGCCGGCCCTCGTCCTGAATCAGGCGGGTGAGGCGGCGTAGCACCGTGATGTGGGTGTCGGACTGCGCCGCGATGGCGACGACGAGATGGGCGATCTGACCGTCGTGCCACTCGATGCCGCCGGGCACCTGCAGCACGGCGAGCCCGCTCTCGCGCACCATGTGCCGATCATCGACCATGCCGTGCGGGATGACGACGCCGTGGCCGAGATAGGTGTTCGACACGCCCTCGCGGCGCAGCATGCTCGCGCCGTAGGCGGTCTCGATGCAGCCCGCCGCCGTCAGGAGCGAAGCCGCCTCGCGGATCGCCGCCTCCTTGCTCGCGGGCGCCGCGTTCAGGCGCACGAGCAGCCGCGGGCCGGTGCGGGGAGCGGAAAAGTTCGGCGTCGGCGCGAGCATGGCGTGCTCTCCTCCCTGGCGCGCCCTCGACTCGCTGGTCTCCGGCGTTGTTGTGCCTATGAAAACGTTTTCACAACATTCGTCAAGCGGACCCGGCGAAAAAGTGCAGGCGCGGTGCTTGCTGTGGGCGCGCGTCGCTGGCACTAAGGGCGCCATGCAGCTGAAAACGTTTCCTGCCCCATGAGTGTCGGCATCCGCGACGTGGCCCGCGCGGCGGGCGTCTCGACGGCGACCGTGTCGCGCGCGCTCGGGCGCGGGCCGGTGAGCGAGGCGGTGCGCGAGCAGGTCGAGGCGGCGGTGCGCGCCACCGGCTACCGGCCGAACCTCTCGGCCCGGCGCCTGCGGTCCAAGGCGGCGCAGACGATCGGCCTGATCGTGGCCGACATCCGCAACCCGTTCTTCACCGCCGTCAGCCGCGCGGTGGAGGATGCGGCCTACGCCGCCGGGATGCGGGTGATCCTGTGCAACACCGACGAGGACCCGGCCCGCGAGGCCTTGTATCTCCGCCTGATGGAGGAGGAGCGCGTCACCGGCGTGATCTTCGCGCCCACCAAGACGACCGCCGACGCGCTGACTGCGGAAAGCCTCGGCTTTCCCACCGTGTTCATCGACCGCTCCGGCCTGCCCGGCGCGCACGACAGCGTCGTCCTCGATAATTTTGCCGCGGCCGGTGCGCTGGTCGACCACTTGGCGGCCCAAGGTTTCTCACGGATCGGCGGTCTGTTCGGCTCGACCAGCTCCACCGCCCGCGAGCGTCAGGCCGGCTACGAGGCCGCGATGACCCGCCACGGCCTCGCGCCGCTCGTCCGTTCGGTGGCGCCGAACGCCGCGGCGGCGGAGGCGGAGGCCGCCCGCTGGCTCGGCCAGCCGGACCGGCCGGAGGCGCTGATCCTGTCGAACGGCCTGATCCTGATGGGCGCGGTGCGCGCCGCCCGCGGGCTCGGGCTCGGCGTCCCCCGCGACCTCGCGCTCGCCGGCTTCGACAACGAGCCCTGGACCGATCTGGTCGAGCCCGGCCTCACCGTGATCGAGCAACCGGTCGCCGAAATCGGCGCCCAGGCGATGCGCCTGCTGTTCGAACGCATCGAGAGCCCGGACCAGCCGGTGCGCAAGGTGGTGCTGAGCGGACGGGCGGTGCTGCGGGGTTCGACGCGGCGGGGGTGAGGGGCCTCGCTACAGCTCGCCGTCGCCGAGTTGGTCCCCGCAACGATGGCCGCGCATCCCCTCGCCCCGCTGTGCGGGGAGAGGGCTTCGGCGACCTTGTCGTCGCCGAAGCGAGGCGGCAGCCGAAGGTGAGGGGGCGCTTCAGGATCAGCCTCTTCCGGGCAAGCCCCCTCACCCCCGCTACCGCTTGTCGCGACGACGCCCCAAGTCGGGCCTGCCCGACTTGGGTTTCTGGGTGCGGAACTCGGGTAGACCCGAGGTCCATGGTCGTCGCGACCCTCTCCCCGCGTGCGGGGAGAGGGGGAGCCGCGGCCTTCGAAGCGAAGGACCGGATGGCGTAGGAGACCTCTTCCGCCTCAATGCGCCGAAGCCGGCGCGGGCGCGGGCGCGGGCGCGGGCGTCGGTGCGCCCTCCGCCGCCACCGGCCGGCCCGGCTGGCGGCGGGAGAACGTCAGGATCAGCACCGGCAGCACCAAGAGAATCAGCAGCGGGGCGAGGCACATGCCGCCGACCACCACCAGGGCCAGCGGCTTCTGCACCTGCGACCCGACGCCTTGCGAGAACGCCGCGGGCAGGAGGCCGACGCCCGCCACCACGCAGGTCATCACCACGGGGCGCATCTGCGTGTAGCAGGTGCGCAGCATCGCGGGCACGCGCTCGACGCCGGCCGCGACGAGGCCGTTGTAGTGGGTGAGCACGATGATGCCGTCCATCACGGCGATGCCGAGCAGCGCGATGAAGCCGATCGCCGCCGAGACCGAGAACGAGGTACCGGTGATCGACAGCGCGACGATGCCGCCGGCCATCGCCATCGGGATCACGCTCAGCGCGAGCAGCGAATCGATCACGGAGGAGAAATTCATGAACAGCAGGATCGCGATCAGCCCGATCGCCACCGGCACGGTGACCGAGAGGCGGGCGATGGCGCCCTTCATGTTGTTGAACTCGCCGACCAGCTCCAGCCGGTAGCCCGGCGGCAACTGCACCTCCGCGGCGACGCGGCGTTGCGCTTCCTCGATGGTGCTGCCGAGGTCGCGCCCGCGGACCGAGAACTTGATCGGCAGATAGCGCTCCTGGCCCTCGCGGTAGATGTAGGCCGGGCCGGAGACGAGCTGCACGCTCGCCACCGCGCTCAAGGGGAATTGGATCGGCGCGCCGCCGTTCGGGTTCTGCCCGGCGATGCGCAGGTTGGCGATCGCCTCGATGCTCTGGCGGTATTGCGGGGCGAGGCGCACCACGATCGGATAGTGCCGCTCGGAGCCCGGATCGTAGAGGTCGCCCGCGGCGTCGCCGCCGATGGCGGTGCGGACGGTGGTGTTGATGTCGCCCGGCGTCAGGCCGTAGCGGGCGGCGCGGATGCGGTCCACGTCGATCTCGATGGTCGGCTGGCCGAGCGACTTGAACACCGCCAGATCCTCGACGCCGTGGATCGTCCCGAGCACCTTCTCGACCTGTTTGGCCGTCTCGGTGAGCTTGACGAGATCGGTGCCGAATACCTTGAACGAGTTCTCGCCCTTGATCCCTGAGACCGCCTCGGCGACGTTGTCCTGGAGATACTGCGACAGGTTGAAATCGACGCCGGGGAAGGCCGCCTGGAGCTTTTGCAGCATCTCCTCGGTGAGCTTGTCCTTGTCGATGCCGGGGCGCCACTGCTCCAGCGGCTTCATCGGCGCGAAGAACTCGGCGTTGAAGAAGCCTGCGGCATCCGTGCCGTCGTCGGGGCGGCCGTGCTGGGAGACGACGCGCTCGACCTCCGGGATCTGGGCGATGATCTTGCGCATCTCGTTGACGTAGCCGTTGCTCTCGCGCAGCGAGATCGTCGCCGGCATGGTCGCGCGGACCCAGAGGTTGCCCTCCTCCAACTTCGGCAGGAACTCGGAGCCGAGGTTGCGCGCGGCGACGCCGACGCCGACCGCGATCAGCGCGACGACGGCCACCGTGACGAGCCGGGCGCCGAGCGCGGCGCGCACCGCCGGGCGGTAGAGCCGGTCGAGCACGCGCACCAGCAGCGTCTCGGTCTCCTTCACGTGGGCGGGCAGCAGGTAGGAGGCGAGCGCGGGCGTGACCGTGAAGGTGGCGATGAGGCCCCCTAACAGCGCGTAGGCGTAGGTGGTCGCCATCGGCCCGAAGATGTGGCCCTCGACGCCCGTCAGCGTGAACAGCGGCAGGAAGCCGGTGACGATGATCGCGGCGGCGAAGAAGATCGAGCGCGACACGTCGCTGGCAGCGAGCGCGATGCGCCCGTCCTTCTCGCCGAGATCGGGCGGGGGATAGCCGGGGATGCCGTGGCCCGACAGCCGCCGGAAGATCGCCTCGACCATGATGACGGTGCCGTCGACGATGAGACCGAAATCGAGCGCGCCGACCGAGAGGAGGTTGGCCGATTCGTCGCGCGCCACGAGGATGATGACGGCGAAGAACAGGGCGAAGGGGATGGTGGCGACGACGATGAGCGCCGAGCGGAGATTGCCGAGGAACAGCCACTGGATCGCCAGGATCAGCAGGATGCCGACCACCATGTTGTGCAGCACGGTGTGGGTGGTCACCGCGATCAGATCGGCGCGGTCGTAGATGCGCTCGATCTTGACGCCCGGCGGCAGCAGGCCCGCGGCCTCGATCTCGGCGACCTCCGCCTTCACCGCCTCGATCGACGGCGTGCTCTTCTCGCCGCGGCGCATCAGGACGATGCCCTGGACGATGTCGTCCTCGTCGTTCATGCCGGCGATGCCGAGCCGGGGCTGGTGGCCGATGGTGACGGTGGCGACGTCCTTGACCAGCACCGGCGCGCCGCCGACCTGGGCCAGCACCGTGCCGTTGATGTCCTCGATGTCGCGGATGAGGCCGACCGCGCGCACCACCGCCGACTGGCCGCCGATGGCCACCCGGTTGCCGCCGACATTGAGGTTGCTGTCGTTGAGCGTCTTGACCACGCCCGAGAGGGTGAGGCCGTAGGCCATCAGCCGGTCGAGATCGACCGACATCTCGATGGTCTTGGTCTTGCCGCCCCAGCCGATGGCGTCGATGACGCCCGGCACGGTGCGGAAACGCTTCTTCAGCGTCCACTCTTGCAGCGTGCGCAGGTCGAGCACGCTGTAGCCGGGCGGTGCCGTCAGCTTGTAGCGAAAAATCTCGCCGATCGGGCTCATCGGCGAGATGGTCGGCTTGGCGCCCGCCGGCAGCGGATCGAGCTGTTGCAGGCGGTTCAAGACCTGCTGCTCGGCCTGGAGATAGTCGAACTCGAAGCCGAACTGGAGCTTCACGTCGGACAGGCCGTAGAGCGAGATCGTGCGCACCTGCTTGAGGTTGGGCATGCCTGAGGTGATCAGCTCGATCGGGATCGTGACGTAGCGCTCCATCTCCTCGGCGGAGAGGCCGTCGGTCTGGGTCACGACATCGACGAGCGGGGGCGTGGGATCGGGATAGGCCTCGATGTTGAGGCTCTGGAAGGCGGCCACGCCGCCCACCACGAACAGCAGGAAGAACAGGACCACGAGGGGGCGCTGCCGGAGCGCCAGGGCGACGATGCCGTTCATGCCGTTGGTTTCCAAACCCTTTGCCCGAGCCTCGCTGCGCGAGGTCGGGCAGTCTTTTCGTTTCGGCCTCAGTCGCCGGCGGCCGCCTCCGCGGCCTCAGGCTTTCGCTCCGCTAGACGCCTTGGCTGACGCCAAGGCCGCTTCGCGCGGCGCTCTTCGCGCCGTGGGGCCGCTCGCGCGGCCGCGGATATGTCCGTCGTGTCCGGGCCTCTCAGCCCGGATCGACCATCCCGTCGATGAACAGCGCGCCGCGCGCGATCACCCGCTCGCCGACCGAGAGGCCGTCGGTGACCTCGATGTCGTTGCCGTCGACGAGGCCGGTCTTGATCGCGCGGCTCTCGACCGCGTTGTCGGGCTTCAGCACCCAGACGCGGGCCTTGTCGCCCTCGAAGATCACCGAGTGGCGCGGGATCGCCCGCGAGACCGTCTCGCGCTCGTTGATGATGTGGACGCTGGCATACATCTCGGGCTTCAACAGGCCCTTCGAGTTGTCCACCTCGGCGCGCATGTAGATGCGCCGGCTGGTCGGATCGACCGACGACGAGATGAAGTTGATCCGGCTCTCGAAGGTCTGGTTCGGATAGGCCAGTACCTTGAAGCGGATGCGCTCGCCGAGATCGACCTTGGCGGCGTCGGTCTCGCGCAGCTGGGCGATGATCCAGACCTTCGACAGGTCGCCGATGATGTAGGACGGATCGGAGCCGCCGGTGTTGACGTACTGGCCCGGGCCGATCTTGCGGGAGATGATGGTGCCGGACAAAGGCGCGTTGATCGTCGTCTCGGGATTGATCGCGCCCTTGGTCTGGAGCGCGGTCATGTCGTCGTCGCGAAGCCCTAAGATGCGCAGGCGGTTGCGCACGGCCTCCAGGCCGACCTCCGCGGTCTTGGCGTCGTTCTGCGCGGTGGCGAGATCGTTCTGCGCCGTCTGGAGTTCGCGCAAGGTGGTCACGCGGGATTCGTAGAGGTCGCGCAGGCGCTTCTCGGTGTTGCCCGAATAGGAGAGCTGCGAGCGCGCCTTGTTGAGCACGTTGAGCGCGGCCAAGTAGTCGTTCTGCGCCTGAACCATCTCGTTGGCCTGGAGCGAGAACAGCTTGTCGCCCTGGCGCACGCGCTCGCCGGAGCGGGCGAAGATGGTGATGACGCGGCCCGGATAGGGCGAGAAGACGGGGGTCGCCCGGTACTCGTCGACGCCGATCTTGCCCTCGGTGGCGATGTCCTCGAAGAACAGGCGCTGCTCGACCGGCGCAGTGGTGACGGTGGCGAGCTGGTTCGGGTTCAGCACGAAGCGCCCGTCGGCGCCCGCCGCGGCCGTCACGGCGGCGGGAGAGGGCACCGCGGCGTCCACCTCCCTGGGCCGGCCGTACCAGAAAGCCGCGCCCGCACCTGCGCACAGCACGAGCGCGATGGCCACCTGGGCCGGCCAAGCCATGCGCTTGGGCGTCAGGCTCCCGGGCGGCAGGTGCTCTTCCTCGTGCGATCCGCTCATCGACCCATGTTTCCCGGCTGGACCCGTCGCGGGTCGGCCCGTCGGCGTGGCCGATTCGCTCGGCCTCTCGGTTGCGCGCGACCGAAGCTCCCGAATTGCGCCGTTACCGTGGCGACTTGACGGGGGCATGACGGCCTAGGCCACCTTGCGCGACCGTGATGAACGAACCACCCTGCGTGAGGCGCGCTGCGTATTTTTTCAGTATTGGATCGTCGCACGAAGCCCGAACACGCCGGCATTGCGCACCCGGCGCCCCTGCGCGTCGGCGATGCCGCCGCCGGGATGCAGGATCAGCTGCACGTCCGGCTGTAGGGTGAAGCCCGGCACCACCACGGCCTGATAGGTCGCCTCGATCACGGTCTCGGCCCGCCGCCGCGGCATCGGCATGCCGGAGTAGACGATGGCGTCGGTGTCGGCCCGGCGGGCGTCGTCGGAGAGGCGGGCGTGGCCGAGGCTGATGCCGATCGTGTCGTCGTCGCGGCCGGGAAACAGGCCCTTGTAGGCCAGCCCCGTATCGACATAGGCCGAGATCAGGCTGGAGCGGGTCGGCGAGTAGGCCGCGCGCACGAAGAATCCCAGACCCTCGTCGTCCTTGCCGGTCTCGCGATAGAGCGTCTGGTCCCAGATCGCGTAGATGCCGGCATTGCCCCGCAACGGACGGCCGATGCCGGTCGAGCGCGGATCGGCCAGCGGCAGGCCGTTGTTGTCGAAGCGCAAGCTGTCGAACCGGCCGAAATGTTGCCAGCCGCCCAGCGTGATGTCGCCGGGCAGGCCCTTGGCGCTGCTTTCCGTGTTGTAGGCGTAGGTCGCCTCGGCCACGATCAGCGCCGGGTCGCGCAGGCGGAAATTGGTGCCGGTGCGGTCGAGCCGCTGCGCCTCCGGGTCCTGTCCGGGGCGGTTGGCCCCGGCCGGATCGCCGTCGTAGAGCCCCACTTGGAGCGAGAAGCCGTTGCCCGGCACGTATTTGGCCCGGATCGCGGGCGCGGCCAGCGGATAGGCCGGCCCGCCGCTCGGCAGATCGAGCCCGGTGATGACCGGCCAGCCGAAGGTCGAGTTCACGAACAGCGTCGCGGTCTGGCTGACGAAGAACTCGGTGTCGGCGGCCTGCTGGCCGATGCGGATGCCGAGTTTCCCGTCGAACAGCTGCTGGTCGAGCCACAGCACGTAGAGCCGCGACGAGGGCAGCGCCTCGATCACGCTCGTGGTCAGCAGGTTGCCGACATAGTAGCGCGACAGGCCGGTGCCGTGGATGAAGTAGGCGTTGGCATGCACCGTCGCCCCGTCCCAGCCGACGAGCTTCTGCAGGTCGAGATTGAGCCGCAGGTTCAGCCGGTCCTGCACGATCGCCCCCTGCCGCAGCCCGCCGAAGGCGTTGCCGAGCGTCTCGCCGACATAGGTGAGGCTGTACTCGATGCCCTTCTCTTTCAGGATGGGGCGCAGGCCCAACAGATCGCCGAGCGGCCCGAGCGAGGGCTCGATCGAGCGGACGTAGCCGCCGGACGCCTGGCTGGTCGATTCCGGCTGGGAGACCGAGATGCGGGGATCGCCGCCCGCGCCTTCGAAGACGGGTTTTCCGGTGGGCTGCGCCAGGGCCGGGGCGGCGGCGAGCGCGGCGAGCAGGAGGGCGGGGGCCGGGCGGCGGAACACGGACGGGGCCTCGCGGGGGCGATGCCGGAGTTTACGGGGTGTGGACCGGGGCTGCCAGAGAGGCTTGGCCGTCGGTCACAGCCGGCGCGCCGTCGACAGCCTCGCGTTGCCGGTGTGTGACACCCGCTCCGTCATTGCGAGGCGAAGCAATTCAGAGCGCGACGCCGCAAGAGAAGGCGCTCTCCGCGTTTCCACCCCACACCCTCATCCTGAGGTGCGGAGCGAAGCGGAGCCTCGAAGGAGGGCTTCAGTCTGCGCGCGATCCCTGGAGCCCTCCTTCGAGGCCCCTTGCCGAGGCAAGGGGCAGCTCAGGATGAGGGGGTTGGGTGGGATGAGCCCGATCAATCGTCCATCTTCAGAGCCGCAATGAACGCCTCCTGCGGGATCTCGACCCGCCCGAACTGGCGCATGCGCTTCTTGCCTTCCTTCTGCTTGTCCAGAAGCTTGCGCTTGCGCGAGATGTCGCCGCCGTAGCACTTGGCGGTCACGTCCTTGGACAGCGCCCGGATGGTCTCGCGGGCGATGATCTTGCCGCCGATGGCCGCCTGGACCGGGATCTGGAACAGGTGGCGCGGGATCAGGTCCTTGAGTTTTTCGCACATGGCGCGGCCGCGGCTCTCGGCGCGGGTGCGGTGGACCAGCATCGACAGGGCGTCGACCGGCTCGGCGTTGACGAGGATCGACATCTTCACGAGGTCGCCCTCGCGGTAGTCGGAGACGTGGTAGTCGAACGAGGCGTAGCCCTTCGAGATCGACTTCAGGCGGTCGTAGAAATCGAACACGACCTCGTTGAGCGGCAGGTCGTAGACGACCATGGCGCGCTTGCCGACGTAGTTGAGGTCGATCTGGATGCCGCGCCGGTCCTGGCACAGCTTCAGCACGCCGCCGAGATACTCGTCGGGGGTGAGGATGGTAGCGCGAATCCACGGCTCCTCGACGGTCTCGATCTTCATCGGATCGGGCATGTCGGCGGGGTTGTGCAGCTCCTTGGTCTCGCCGTCCCGCATCAGCAGGCGATAGACCACGGAGGGCGCCGTCGAGATCAGGTCGAGGTTGAACTCGCGCTCGAGCCGCTCCTGGATGATCTCGAGATGCAGCAGCCCGAGGAAGCCGCAGCGGAAGCCGAAGCCGAGCGCGGCGGAGGTCTCCATCTCGTAGGAGAACGACGCGTCGTTGAGCCGGAGCTTGCCCATGGCGCCGCGCAAGCTCTCGAAGTCGGCGGCGTCCACGGGGAACAGGCCGCAGAACACCACCGCCTGGACTTCCTTGAAGCCCGCCAGCATCTGCGTGGTCTGGCGCTTGTCCTCGGTGATGGTGTCGCCGACGCGGGTGTCGGCGACCTCCTTGATCGAACCCGTCAGGAAGCCGACCTCGCCGGGGCCGAGTTCGCCGATGTCCGACATCTTGGGCCGGAACACGCCGATGCGATCGACCCCGTAGGCGGCGTCCGCCCCCATCATGCGGATCGTCATGCCCTTCTTCAGCACACCATCGACGATGCGCACCAGCACGACGACGCCGAGATAGACGTCGTACCAGCTGTCGACGAGCAGCGCCTTCAGCGGCGCGTCGCGGTCGCCCTTGGGCGGGGGCAGGCGCGTGACGATGGCCTCCAGCACCGCCTCAATGTTGAGGCCGGTCTTGGCCGAGATCGGCACGGCCTGCGAGGCATCGAGCCCGATCACCTCCTCGATCTGCTCCTTGACCCGGTCGGGCTCGGCGGCCGGCAGATCGACCTTGTTGAGGACCGGCACGATCTCGTGGTTGGCGTCCAACGCCTGATAGACGTTGGCGAGCGTCTGCGCCTCGACGCCTTGCGAGGCGTCCACGACGAGGAGCGAGCCCTCGCAGGCGGCCAGCGAGCGCGAGACCTCGTAGGCGAAGTCCACGTGGCCGGGCGTGTCCATCAGGTTGAGGATGTAGGTCTTGCCGTCCTGGGCCGGATATTCGAGGCGCACGGTCTGCGCCTTGATGGTGATGCCGCGCTCCTTCTCGATGTCCATCGAGTCGAGCATCTGCTCGCTCATGTCGCGCAGCGCCACGGTGCCCGTGGTCTGGATCAACCGGTCGGCGAGCGTCGATTTGCCGTGGTCGATATGCGCGACGATGGAGAAGTTGCGGATGTTGTCGATCGGCGAGGTGGTCATCGGGGTCTCCGGCACGGCGCGGCTCAGCGGGGCTCGCGCGGCGCACGGCGGGGCTGTCGGGAATGGCAGCGGGGAAATAGCAGCGACGGACGAACACGCCAAGGCAATCGCTGCGAGCGATTGCCTTGTTTCATGCTTGGCCTCAGGCGCCGGCAGCCGCGTCCGCGGCTTTGGCACCTCGCTCCGCTAGACGCCTCGGCAGAGCCGAGGCCGCTCAAGCGGGGCGCTGTTCGCGCCCGGCCATACGGCCCATCACGCCTCAAGGGACGGCTCTATGTCGCGCGTTACAAATGCGCGATCAGCGCCGACACCTCGACCGGCGCCACGCCCACCACTTCGTCCATCGCCCGGCCGACGAGGTCGCGGGCGACGTGGCAGCGGCGCAAGGCCGCCTCGTCCCCTTGCTCGCCGAGGCCGTCCAGCGCGGCAGCGAGATCGGTGAGGCCGAAGCGGCGGGCACCGGCCGCGATGGTGGCGGCTTCCGCCCGCAGGGTGGCGGCGTCGGCGAAGGTGGCATCCAGCAGCGCGACGAAGCCCCGCAGCGCGCCGCGGGCGCTCTCGGTCCCGAGCGAGCCCGCGAGCCGGTCGTAGGCCGCCCGGTCGATCACCGGCATCGGCGCGGGGACGGGCGCGCTCGCCTCCGCCAGCATCACCGCGGGCAGGTGCTCGGCGATGGTGGCGCAGAGCTGGCTCCGGTCGATCGGCTTGGCGACGTGGCCGTTCATGCCGGCCTCGCGGATCGCGTAGACCTGCTCGGGCAGGACGTTGGCGGTGAGCGCCAGGATCGGCACGTGGCGGCAGGGATGGGGTAGGGCGCGGATGCGCCGCGTCGCGGTCAGCCCGTCCATGCCGGGCATCTGCACGTCCATCAGGACGAGGTCGTGGACGCGCTCCTGGACCGCCGCCACGGCCGCCGCGCCGTCGTCGACCACCTCGACCCGGCAGCCCTGCCGCTCCAGGATGCGGCGGGTCAGTTCCTGATTGATCGTATGGTCCTCGACCAGCAGGATTTTTGCACCCACGAGCGGGCCGTCGGGTACCGGAAGTTCGACGGCTTCGGGCTCGGCGGCGGGAGCAACCGCAGGCTCGGGCGCGGCGAAGGCCGTCTCGGTGGCGGGCAGGTGCAGGCTGAAGCGGCAGCTCGACGCCTCGCCCGCGAAGGTCACCGTCTCCAGCCGCCCGCCCATCCGGCCGATCAGGCGCCCGGCGATGGCGAGCCCCAGCCCGTCGCGCTCGGCGGCGCGCGCGTGGCCGCCGCTGCCGGTCAGCGCGAAGCTGATCCGGTTCTCGGCGCCGCGCAGCGCGTAGAGCGAGAGGGTGACGAGGCCACCGCGGCGCTCGCGCAGGTTGACGTTGAGCAGGTTGAGCAGGATCTGGCGCAGCCGCCGCGGATCGCCGCGCACCGCCCGCGGCAGGCCCGGCTCGATGCTGAGGCCGAGCGTCACGCCCTTCTCGGCGGCGGCGGGCCGGACGAAGGCGGTGACGCTCTCGACCGCCTCGGCGAGCGAAAAGTCCTCGTCCTTGAGGTGGAAGTCGCCGGCCTCGATCCGGGCGACGTCGAGGATGTCGTCCACCGCCGTCAGCATCGTGCCGGTGGCCTCGCTGACGAGCGCGAGGGAGCGCGCCTGCTCGGCGCTCAAGGGGCCGCTGCCCCCGAGCAGCTCGGTGTAGCCGCGGATGGTGGCGAGCGGCGTGCGGATCTCGTGGCTCATCATCGCCAAAAATTCCGACTTCGCCCGGCTGGCGTTCTCGGCCTTGGCTTTCGCGAGTTCGGCCATGTCGCAGGCGATGCGCAACTCGTCGGCCTGCTGCTTGCGCGCGGTCACGTCGCGCATCACCGCGATGGTCTGCGGCTCACCGGGGCCCGCCCCACCGATGCGGCTGCTCACGCATTCGAGCCACAGCCACGCGCCGTCGCGGTGGCGGGCGCGGAACAGCCCGGTGGCCGGGGATTGGCCGGCCCCCAGCGCCGCGCGCATGTCCTCGACGATACGCCGGTCCTCCGGGTGGACGAAGCCCGTCAGCGTCAGGCCCGCCCGGGCGCCCGCGTCGTAGCCGAACATGCGCTCGAACGAGGGCGAGACCTCGCCGAAGGTCCAGGCGCCGGAGCCGAACAGGACGATGATGTCGCCGACGTTGTCGGCGAGCATCCGGTAGCGGCTCTGGCTCGCCTCGGCGCGGGCCGCCAGCGCTCCCTGAGCGACGTCGAGGGCGGCGCGCTGCTCGTGCAGCGTGCGCGAGGCGGAGGCCAGCGCGTGCTCGACCACGCGCACCTCGCGGATCACGCTGTCCTGCGCGGCCACGGTCTCGCCCCGGCCGATCGCCTCGGCCTTGGCGGCGAGCCGCGCGGCGGCGCGACTGACGCGGCGGGCCATGCGCAGGGCGAACCAGCCGCCGAGCCCGATCAGCGCCAGGGAGAAGGTCAGCAGCAGGAGCAGCGAGCGCCGCAGCGGCGCCTCCAGTGCGTCGCGTCCGACGCCCGCGGCGAAGCGCCAGTCGGACAGGCGCGAGGTCTCCTCGATCCGCAGCACGCCGTCTTGCGGGACCGAGGCCGCCTCGCCCACCAAGCCGGGCTCCCCGATGCGGGCGAGGATGTCGCCGTCGCCGTCGATCACCGCCGCCCAATAGGGGTCGCCGATATGGGGGTTGCGGATCAGCGTCTCGAAATGCTTCGCCAGCGTCACCAGGGCGACCAGCTTGACGACGACGCCGTCGCGGATCACCGGGGCGTTCACGCTGACGATCGGGCGCCCGGTCAGCTTGCTGGTCATCAGGCCCGAGATCACCGGGCGGCGCGTCGCGACGAGGCGGGCGATCAGGTCCGGCCGCGGCATGGTCGGCAGCGCGGAATCGTCGAGGGCGCGGGTGTTGACGAGTTGGCGCCCGTCGAGTTCGGCCAGCGTCACCGTCGCCTCGTCCGGGTCGTAGCTCGCCAGCGCCTGGGCGCGGAAGGCGGGGAGATCACCCGCATCGATCGAGGGCGAGGCGGCGAGCGTGCGGGCCACCGCCTCCATCCGGGCGAGGTCGTGGTCGATCCGGTCGCGGACCTCCTCGCCGATCAGCGCGAGGGTGTGGCTCAGGCGCTCCCGCTCGCTCGTCACGTACCAGTGGGTCGCGATCACCGCGACGGTGGCGGGCGGCACCATCAGGGCCAGCGCGAACAGCGCGAAGGAGACCACCAGCGGTCGAGAGCGCACACCTCGGGTCATCACGCGGCCACGTCGTCGCCCCTCACGTCCGCTCCCGTTCTACGGGCGCAGCCGTTAAAACTTCGCCCCTCGTGTCAAAAGTGAATCGGCGGCCGTCACAGTGTCACGAAGGCGGCGGCGAGGCCGAGATTGGTGAGCTGATGTAGGAACTGATCGAAGCCGATCAGCCACCAGAACCGCACGTCGTCCCGGCTCAGTTCGAGGCGATGGCCGAGCACCGACTTGCCGCGATCGACGGCGAAGTGAATGGCGAAATCCACGGGCGCCAGCCACCACAGCCGCGGCGCCACCACGAGCGCGAGGGCGAGTGTCAGCCCGGCATGGCCCAACGCGTGCAGGGCGAGCGGCCCGAGCCAGCCCCGGCGCCGCTCCTTGCCGCGGGCGATCGCGCCGGTCTGGAACAGGAAGTCGGCCACGACATGCTTGAGCGCCAGCACCGCCGCCAGCAGCAGGAACGGGACGAGCGGGACCGAAAGGGAAGCGGACGGCACGACGATCGGTCTCGGGGGCGCGAGGGCCGGTGATTGGAACGGCTCGCATGCCGTTCGGCAAGGTGTTCGGGCGGTTTCGGGGCAGGGGAGGGGCCCGGGCGGTCCCGGATGCGATCACAGGTGAGCGATCCCGGGGGGCTTTGCCCATCGCGTCGCCGAACCTCAGGCTCTCCGAGCGCAGGATGCGGCGTTCTCCTCCCCCTTACGGGGAGGAGGTAGGGGTGGTGCCGGATGAGGCTCGGCGGTGCCTCCTGCACCACCCCCACCCCTGACCCCTCCCCCTTGCGGCAGGGCTATCGCATTTGGGTGATGAGGTCGGCGAGGAAGTCGTCGTCCCATCCGGCCAGTTGCCGCTTGGTGTGCAAGGAGCCCTTAGCGGTGTCCTGGCGCAGGATGGCG
>NZ_JBBXMW010000031.1:0-43410 GCF_038442325.1 Methylorubrum subtropicum
CTCCCCGCCCGAAGTTGGGCAGGCCCAACTTCGGGCGGGGAGAGGGGATGCACGCTCAACCGAGGCGGTCACTCGCCGACGGGATCAGGAACAGGACGACGTCATGCGGCTCCTCATCGTCGGACGGCTCTCGGGCGAGCTGGTCACCGCCTCGAAGATCGCCATGCACCGGGGCGCCTCGGTGACCCATGCCGAAGGGCTCGATCAGGGCCTCGCGGTGTTGCGCGCCAAGGGCGGCGACCTCGTCATGGTCGATGTCGGGCTCGACATCGCCCGGCTGGTGCAGGCGCTCAGCGAGGAGCGCATCCGCACCCCCGTGGTCGCTTGCGGCATCGCCTCGGACGCCCGCGCCGCGGTGGCCGCGATCCAGGCCGGCGCCAAGGAATACATTCCCCTCCCCCCGGACCCGGAGCTGATCGCGGCGGTGCTGGAGGCGGTGGCGGCGGACGCCCGCAGCTTCGTCTGGCGCGATCCGTCGATGGAGCGGGTCGTGAAGCTCGCCGAGCAGGTCGCCCGCTCGGAGGCCTCGGTGCTCATCACCGGCGAGAGCGGCACCGGCAAGGAGGTGCTGGCCCGCCACGTCCACGTCAAGTCGAACCGCGGCAGCCGGCCCTTCGTCTCGGTCAATTGCGCGGCCATCCCCGAGGCCCTGCTCGAATCCGAGCTGTTCGGCCACGAGAAGGGCGCCTTCACCGGCGCGGTGGCCCGGCGCATCGGCCGGTTCGAGGAGGCCAACGGCGGCACGCTGCTCCTCGACGAGATTTCCGAGATGGACGTGCGGCTGCAATCCAAGCTCCTGCGCGCCCTGCAGGAGCGGGTGATCGACCGGGTCGGCGGCGCAGCGCCCGTGAAGGTCGATATCCGCGTGCTCGCGACCTCGAACCGCAACCTCGCCGAGGAGGTGAAGAAGGGCACTTTTCGCGAAGACCTGTTCTACCGGCTGAACGTCGTGCACTTGCGCCTGCCGCCGCTGCGCGAGCGCCCCGCCGACATTCTGGAACTCGCCGCCCACTTCGCCCGCAAATATGCCGAGATCAACGGCGTGCCGGTGCGCGCGCTCGCCCGCGAGGCGCAGGGCCTCGTCGCCCGCAACCCGTGGCGCGGCAATGTGCGGGAATTGGAGAACACGATCCACCGCGCCGTGCTCCTGGCCCAGGGCGCCGAGATCGGCGCGGACGCGATCCTGAGCCCGGAGGGCGACTCCCTGGCGGCGCCCGCGCCGTCCGGCCCGGTCGAGCGCGCCGCGAGCCTCGCGGAAGCCGCCACCCGCGGCCTCGTCGGCCGCACGGTGGCCGATGTCGAGCGCGACCTGATCCTCGACACCCTCGACCATTGCCTCGGCAACCGCACGCATGCCGCCCGCATCCTCGGCATCTCGATCCGGACGCTCCGTAACAAGCTCAACGAGTATGTCGATGCCGGCGTGCCGGTGGCCGAGCCCGGCGGGGTGCGGGCGATGGCGGCCTACGGCTGATCCCGGTTTCGAAAGGACAAGTCCTTTCGCGCGGCAACCGACAGCGTTCGGGAGCAAGTTTCCAATTTTGCAAGCAATCTTTATTGCTTGCGGTGTAGGATTATTCGTTTGCAAATTTACGAATATACAGAAGGGGGTGTATTATGGTGCATATTTCTCCTGATGCCGTCCGGATGCATGGTGAATATGCGATTGCGTTCGTAAAAATAGGGCCGCAGAGAGTTGCTCACATAAGCGAGCAAGCTTTTCAAGATATAGTTCTTTCAACAAATAATTGGCGTAATTTTGTAAATATTGAAGAAAAATATGACATTATGATGGAGAATTTTTGCGAATTTGAAAGGGCATGTTTTGATATCGCGCTGCGCCATATGTTATTTGAGATACCAGACGACATATTTCTGGGTGAGACTGCTCTATTGAATAGGAATCTTCTCAATTATCTCACCTCAACAACGATGTATATTGACCAAACTAAGCGCCACTTGACAAATGTTTGCGGCAGGGGATCTCCTGAGATCGCTCAGTTCAATGAGTTGCTTGTTTCTCTCAAAAACAGCAATGCTGGCATGTTTATTCTTGAGCATTTGCGGAACTTCGCACAGCATGCCAGCGGCGCAATCGATAGCATTAGTATCGGCGGCTCAAGAAGCCAGCTCAATCAGAAGGATATCACTGTTTATGATGTGTTTGCCGCAATAGACCTCGACGGATTGAGGAATGATAGAAAGTCAGGTGAGAGGGTTGCTAATCGTGAGACGGAGTTGCGTGGCCGAAGTGTTCAAGATCTAATGCGCGATGCCGCTGATGGGTTGAGCTGCTTACATGATGCTGTCCGGGAAATGTTGCGTGACAAGATTGGTTCTGCACGAAACTCAATCGAAGCTGGCATTGCCGTTTACGATGATGGCTTAATTTCAGGCGCAGATGTTAATGGCTTGGCGGCGATTAAATTTTCTTCCCACGGAATAATGATCGATAAGGCATACATTTCAAAGCATCAAATCGAGCGCTTTGACTCATTTGTTCGAAAAAATCAAAGGCTGTCCGACTTGCGAAAAAGAAGAGTTATGAGTTGATTTGTCGATTTTATAATTCAGCCTTGGATTTGCTTGTAAATAAAACAAGAGACCTAATGTCATTTTTATATAATCTGCATGCGCGACAAGTTTTTGTTTTATGGTAATATTATAGGAATGAATTCTGCATGATTTGCCATCAGGATGTAGCAATTTCGCGACTGTCTGATAATTTTAGGTATGAAAGTCTGAAATTTTATGCTGCCTCGGGCACCCGCGGTGCGGTCAGCCCGCCGAAGCGGCGGTCCCGCGCGGTGAAGTCGCTCACCGCCGCCGCCAGATCCGCCTCCCCGAAATCCGGCCACATCCGGTCGGTGAAGTGCAGTTCGGCATAGGCTGCCTCCCACAGCAGGAAGTCGGACAGGCGCTTCTCGCCGCCGGTGCGGATCAGGAGATCGACGTCGCCGGCCTCGCCCAGGGCGCCGCTCATCGCCTCCCGCGAACATCCCTCGGGTCCGAGACGGGCGGCGGCCGAAAGGATCGCGTCGCGGGAGGAATAATCGACGGCGATGCGCAGATTCAGCCGGGTGCCGGCGGCGGTGGCGGCCTCGGCGCGCTCGATCGCCTGGGGGATGCCCTCGGGCAGGCGGTCGCGGCGGCCGATCACGGTCAGCCGCGTGCCGGTGCGGGCCAGACGGTCGGTCTCGCTGCGCAGATAGGCGCGCAGCAGGCGCATCAGCCCGCCGACCTCGTCGGCCGGGCGGCGCCAGTTGTCGGAGGAGAAGGCGTAGAGCGTCAGCGTGCCGACGCCGAGATCGCTTGCTACCTCCGCCACCCGCTGGATCGTCTTGACGCCGGCCCGGTGGCCCGCCCCGCGCGGCAGGCCGCGGGCGCTGGCCCAGCGGCCGTTGCCGTCCATGATGATGGCGGCGTGGAGTTTTTCGGGTTTGCGCTCGAAATGGCTTTGCATCGTAAAGCTCCCGGGCACGGTCGGACGAGGAAAGCGGAAAATCATTAAGATCGAAGCGAATTCGGTGCCGGTCAGGCCGGCTCGGCGAGGCCCGAGGCCTTTTTTCCGCTGGCTGTAGTGTCCTTACCGGCGGGCTTGCCGCCCGCGCTCTGGGCGTCGCGCACCACCTGCTCCAGCACCGCGAGGTAGTCGAGGAAGCGGGCGCGGCCGGACGGCGTCAGCCGGCACAGGGTCTGCGGGCGGTTGTGGTCGTAGCCCTTCTCCAGGGCGACGAGGTCGGCCTCCTGCAGCACCGCGAGGTGGCGGCTGAGATTGCCGTCGGTGAGCCCGCACAGGCGCTTGAGATCGGGGAAGGCCAGCCCGCGGGGATGGGCGACCAGCGAGGTCAGCACCGAGAGCCGCGCCCGCTCGTGGATGACCCGGTCGAGCCCCTCGTAGGAGAAGCGCGCTTCCGTCGCGTCAGGCATCGAGGCCTCCCTCGCTCTGGCGGTGGACGATGACGGCAAGCAGCCCCTGGCCGGCCGCGAAGGGCAGGCCCATCAGCCAGGGCGAGAGCTGGCGGCCCTCGCTCGCCAGCGCCAGCACGGCGAGGCCGGCGAGCAGATACCACGCGCCGACGAGCTGGACCGGGCGCGGCAGGATGCGGGCGGAGGCGAACAGCCCGAGCCCGACCAGCACCTGCCACAGCCCCGGCAGCATCCACAGCCCCTCGGGCACGAACCGGGCGAAGACGAGCCCGAGGCACAAACCCGCCCCGCCGGCCGGCAGAAAGCCCTCGATGGCGTTGAACACCATGGCGTCGGCGAGCCCCGAATGGACCCGCCGCGAGCGCCGCACTGCCTCGAAGCCGATCAGCGCGCAGGCCGCAATGGCGGTCGCGATCCACAGGCCGAAGAAGGCGACCGGCCGCCCGGTCGGATCGTCGAGCACGAGCGCCTGCCCCGCCGCCACCGCGAGCGCCAGCGCGCCGGTCGCAGCCAGCGTCGCCGCCCCGAGGCCGCGGAAGGCGGTATCGCGCGCGATCTGCATCCGGATCGCGACGATATCGGCCAAGGCTCTGTCCAGATCCCGCATGGGGCGCCCCCTCCGAGGCTTGCCTACTTTGCATCGCAAAGTACACGCGAATGCAGAGCCGTCAAGCGGAATGCCGTGCCAGGGCTCTGCCCTGGCGACCCGCCGAAGGGCGAGCCCTTCGGAAACCCCGATTCGGAAGCCCCTCGCCTCGTCGAGCGGGACGGCTAAATCCGCCGGATCGGCCCCGGATAGCGCGCGAGGAGCCCGTCCGAGGTCAGCAGCGTGAGGCCCTCGACGGTCGCCTGGGCGACGAGCAAGCGGTCGAACGGGTCCTTGTGAACGAGCGGAAGATTCGCGACCGCGACGGCGTGCGTGCCGAGGACGGTCAGTTCCTCGTAGCCGTCCCGGAGCAGGGTGTTCCGGACCACCGCCGCATCGATCGGGCTCTTCGAGCGGGTGAGGCTCTGCTTGATCGCCAACTCCCAGATGCTCACCGTGCTGAACATCGGGATATGAGCCGGATCGTCGATCATCTGCCGGGCCGCGCTCGACAAACGATGAGGCGCGCCCAGCGCCCAGACCAGCAGATGCGTGTCGAGGAGAAGCCTCAAGGCTCCGGCTTGCCCTTGTACTCGCCCTCGAACATCCGGATGATCTCGTCTTGGAACATCGTGTCGAAGTCGTCGGGCACCGTGATCTGACCGACGAGGCCGCCGATCCGCCGGGTGCGCGGGGCCTCCGTCTCGGCGGGGACGACGCGGACCAGGGGGCGGCCGTCCTCGGCGATCACGAAGGATTCGCCGCGGGCGGCTTCCTCGACCAGCCGGGAGAAATCCGCTTCGGCCTCGCGGAGGCTGACCGTCTTCATGGCGCGTCCTCGTGCGTCGGGCGGATGACGGTATGCGGCCGGCACGGGCGCGGCAACACCGAACCGGCCCGCGTCTTCCGCTTGAGCGCCGTCCGGCCCATATTGCACCCATGCCCGCACCGAAAAAACCGCGCGCCGCGACCACGCGGGCCGACAAGCCCGAGCTGAAGCCCCTCGACGAGCATCTGGCCGCCCTGCTGAGCCCCGCGCTCAACCGCGAGCGCATCCGCCCGGCCGAGCCGGTGCCGGAGCCGCCGCGGAAGGGGCGCGGGCGCAAGGGCGAGACCAAGGACACGGCAAAGGGCGAGGCGACCGCCTACAAGCGCATTGCGCAGGACGGCTTCGCCGAGGCGCCGCAGGCGGGGTTCGCCCTGGGTGACGCCGCCGACGTCGATCCGCGGCTGGCGCAGGCGCTCGGCCTGACCCCGCCCGACGACGGCCCGGCCCCCGGCAACACCCCGGAGGACGCTCCGTCCCTCGCCACCGAGGGCGTCTCGGCCACCGTCGAGGCCCTCGAAAAGCTCCTCACCGAGGGCAATCCGCTGTTCAAGAACGGCGAGGCCTGGGTGCCGCACCGGCCGGAGCGTCCGGCGAAGTCGGAGGGCGGCTACAAGTTCACCCTGAAATCCGACTTCACCCCCGCGGGCGACCAGCCGACCGCCATCGCGGCTTTGGTCGAGGGTGTGAAGGGGACGGAGCGCGATCAGGTGCTGCTCGGCGTCACGGGCTCGGGCAAGACCTTCACGATGGCCAAGGTTATCGAGGAGACCCAGCGCCCGGCCCTGATCCTGGCGCCGAACAAGACGCTCGCGGCGCAGCTCTACGGCGAGTTCAAGAGTTTTTTTCCAGATAATGCCGTAGAATACTTCGTCTCCTACTACGACTATTACCAGCCCGAGGCCTACGTGCCCCGGTCGGACACCTTCATCGAGAAGGAATCGTCGATCAACGAGCAGATCGACCGGATGCGTCACTCGGCCACCCGCGCCCTCTTGGAGCGGGACGACGTCATCATCGTCGCCTCGGTGTCCTGCATCTACGGCATCGGCTCGGTCGAGACCTACACGGCGATGTCGTTCACGGTCTCGCTCGGCGAGAAGATCGAGCAGCGCCAGCTCATCGCCGACCTCGTGGCGCTGCAGTACAAGCGCATCCAGTCGGACTTCGCCCGCGGCACGTTTCGCGTCCGCGGCGACGTGATCGAGCTGTGGCCGGCCCACTTGGAGGATCGCGGCTGGCGCATCGGCCTGTTCGGCGACGAGATCGAGTCGATCGTGGAATTCGATCCGCTGACGGGCAAGAAGATCAACGAACTCAAGTTCGTAAAAGTCTACGCCAACTCGCACTACGTCACGCCGCGCCCGACCCTGCAGCAGGCGATCAAGGGCATCAAGACCGAGCTGAAGCTCCGCGTCGAGGAGCTGACCAAGATGGGCCGCCTGATCGAGGCGCAGCGGCTGGAGCAGCGCTGCACCTTCGACATCGAGATGATCGAGGCCACCGGCGCCTGCAACGGCATCGAGAACTATTCCCGCTACCTCACGGGGCGCAAACCCGGCGAGCCGCCGCCGACCCTGTTCGAGTACCTGCCGGACAACGCGCTCGTCTTCACCGACGAGAGCCACGTCACCGTGCCGCAGATCGGCGGCATGTACCGGGGCGACTTCCGGCGGAAGGCGACGCTCGCCGAATACGGCTTCCGCCTGCCCTCCTGCCTCGACAACCGACCCTTACGGTTCGAGGAATGGGACGCGATGCGGCCCATGTCGATCCACGTCTCGGCCACGCCCGCGAAGTGGGAGATGGAGCGGACGCAGGGCGTCTTCGCCGAGCAGGTGATCCGCCCCACCGGCCTGGTCGATCCGGTGATCGAGATCCGCCCCGCCCGCTCCCAGGTGGACGATCTGCTGGGCGAGGTCCGCGCGGTGGCCCAGGCCGGCTACCGCACGCTGGTGACGACGCTCACCAAGCGTATGGCCGAGGACCTGACCGAGTACCTGCACGAGAACTCGGTGCGGGTGCGCTACATGCACTCCGACATCGATACCCTGGAGCGCATCGAGATCATCCGCGACCTGCGGCTCGGCGCCTTCGATGTCCTCATCGGCATCAACCTCCTGCGCGAGGGCCTCGACATCCCGGAATGTGCGCTGGTCGCCATCCTGGACGCCGACAAGGAAGGTTTCCTGCGCTCCGAGACCTCGCTGATCCAGACCATCGGCCGCGCGGCCCGCAACGCCGATGCCCGCTGCATCCTCTACGCCGACAGCATCACCGGCTCGATGGAGCGGGCGATGGCCGAGACCGAGCGCCGCCGTACCAAGCAACTCGCCTACAACGCCGAACACGGCATCACGCCACAATCGGTCAAGCGCGGCATCAGCGACATTCTGGAGAGCGTCTACGAGCGGGACCATGTCCGCGTCGACACCGGTCTCGCCAAGGACGCGATCACGGTGGGCCACAACCTCAAGGCGGTCATGGCCGACCTCGAGAAGCGGATGCGGGCGGCCGCCGCCGACCTCGACTTCGAGGAGGCCGCGCGCCTGCGCGACGAGCTGAAGCGGCTCCAGACCACCGAACTCATGGTCTCCGACGACCCCATGGCCCGCCAGGGCGACATCGAGCGCGAGGCCGGCCGCTACGGCCAGAAGGGCAGCCGCATCTCGAAGCCGACGCTCGACAACATGGGCCCCGGCACCGACCGCGAATTGCCGGCGGGCGCCGTACCCTGGCAGGAGCGGCCCAAGGCGCGCTCGACGCAAGGGCTGGGCGGGCAGAAGCCGCGCTACAAGGGCGGCGGTGGGCGCAAGCGGGGGTGACGAAAACCCCTGCCCGAAACTCGGGCAGGGCGAGATCGGAACCTCGGCCGCAGCCTCGGATTGGCTAGTCAGATCCGCTTGCCGCACGACGGAGCCCTCCGATGCGCCCCACCCTTCGACGCCCCCTCGCGGCGGCCCTCCTCGCCGCGACGATCCTGCCCGGCGCCGCGCTCGCGCAGAGCGTGGCCAACCCCAACGACCAGCCCACCGCCGGCACCCTGCCTTCCGGCACCAGCACGCTCCCCCGCCAGGACCCCTCCGCCGACCGGCCGACCGGCGAGGTGCGGGCGCCGAGCGCGATCCGCTCCTCGACCTCGGTGGTGCCCGACGGCGGCAAGACCCGCACCAACCCCCTCGACCACCTCTCCGCGCGCTACCGCTCCAGCCTGGAGAATTGATCGGACACGCCGGCTCGGCTCTTCGAGGCCGCGCCGGTTCGATGCTGCGAGACATTCCACCCTCCCCCTCATCCTGAGGTGCCGCGCAGCGGCCTCGAAGGAGGGCTCCAGGGATCGCGCGATTCGCTGGAGCCCTCCTTCGAGGCTGCGCTTCGCTCCGCACCTCAGGATGAGGGGATTGGACGGGACGAGCCGGTCGGGCTGGCCGCCGCGCAACCGCGGCCCGGCCGCGGCCGTTTGACCGAAATCGAACGAGGGAGAGCCGCATGGGATTGCTCGATCAGGTCATCGGCGGGGTCGTCGGACAGGTTCTGGGCGGGGGGCGCGGCGGCGCCCTGTCTTCGCCCATCGTCAAGGCCTTGCTCATGCTGCTGCTCGCCAAGGGCGCGAGCGGCGGCGGGCTCGGCGACATCCTGGGCCGGCTCGGCGGGCAGGAGGGCGGCGGACACGAAGGCCGTCCCCCCATGCCGGACCCCGGCGCCGACGACGGCGATCTCGGCGGGTTCGGCCAGGGCCGCCGCAGCGGGCCGCCGGTCCAGCGTCAAGGGGACTCCGATTTGGGCGGCGAGTTCGGCGACCTCGCCGGCATGCTCGACGGGCCGGGCGTTGGCGGCGACCGCGCGCCGGGCGCCGGCCCCTATGCCCGGCTCGACCGCGACGAGGCGGATGCCGCCGGGCAGGAGGCCGCGGGCGGGCTCGGTGGCCTGATCCAGAGCTTCGAGCGCAGCGGGCTCGGCGACGTGATCGGCTCGTGGATCGGCCACGGCCCGAACCAGCAGGTCGCGCCCAACCGCCTCGCCGAGGCGCTGGGCCCCGACACCGTCGACTCGCTCAGCCGCGAGACCGGCCTGTCGCGCGACGACCTGCTCGGCCAGCTCGCCCAGGCGCTGCCGGGCGTGATCGACGCCCTGACCCCGCAGGGCCGCCCGCCGAGCCGCGAGGATGCCCGCGGCTGGTAAGCTCGATGGCCTACGAGCTGCACTACTGGCCGATGATCCAGGGGCGGGGCGAGTTCGTCCGCCTCGCCCTGGAACAGGCCGGCGCCGCCTACATCGACGTCGCCCGCCTGCCGCACGAGGAGGGCGGCGGCATCGCGGCGATGATGGACCGGCTGGAGGACGAGCCGATCCGCCCGCCCTTCGCCCCGCCCTTCCTGCGCGACGGCGACCTCGTCGTCGGCCAGACCGCGGCGATCCTGCTCTATCTCGGCCCCCGCATCGGCCTCGTCGGCGCGCATGAGACCGACCGGGTCTGGACCCACCAGATCCAACTCACGGTCGCCGACATGGTGACGGAAGCCCACGACACCCACCATCCGGTCGGCGTCGGCCTGTATTACGAAGACCAGAAACCCGAGGCCGAACGCCGGGCGCGGGATTTTCGCGAGAACCGCATCCCGAAATTCTTCGGGTGGTTCGAGCGCGTGCTCGCCCGCAACCCGGCGGGGCCGGAGCATCTCGTCGGCGGCGCGCTCTCCTACGCCGACACCTCGCTGTTCCAGCTCGTGGAGGGCCTGCGCTACGCCTTCCCCCACGCCACCGCCCGGGCGCTGGACGCGACACCGCGGATCGCCGCCCACGCCGAGCGCGTGCGCCGCCTGCCCCGCCTCGCCGCCTACCTCGCGAGCGACCGCCGCCGCCCGTTCAGCGAGGACGGGGTTTTTCGGCGTTATCCGGAGCTGGACCCGGACTGATCGGCCCCGCCGCGCAAGGACGGCGCGGCGCGGAAATCAGAGTTGCCCGGCCGGACAGCGTACCGACCCGCCACCTACGCGCCTCGGCCGCTGTCCGGAAGCGTGGCCGCCGCTATCTTAGGTCAGCTCCACGCCAGTCCCGGCGGAGTAGGATGGCGCCGTGACCGAGACCGAGAGCCTGCGCCCCATCGACCGACCGCACGAAGAAGCCTCCCCGGAGGCCGACGCCCTCGCCCGCGCCCAGGATGCGGCCGGCCTCGGCCTGTTCACCGTCGAGGCATCCGGCGCGACCCTGCGCCCGAACCCGGCCTTCTGCCGCCTGCACGGCCTCGCGCCCCGGGCCGCCCTTCCGCTGGCTGCGGTCGAGGCGCTGGCCTTCCCCGGGGACGGGGCGGCCCTCTCCGGCGAGGCGCCGCCGGAAAGGGCCGTCTACCGCATCCGGCGGGCCGATACCGGCGCGGTGGCGTGGCTGAACCGCACCCTCGTGCCCGCGCCGGGCGGATGGGCCGGCGTGGTGCGCGACGTCACCGCCGAGCGCGGCCACGAGACCGAGCTCGCCGAGCGCGAGCGGCATTACCGCGCCCTGTTCGAGCAGATGGACGAGGGCTACTGCGTCATCCAGTTCATCGACGGGCCGCACGGGGCCCTGAGCGACTACGTCCATGTCGAGGCCAACCGCGCCTACACGCAGCATGCCGGCCTCGAGAACATCGTCGGCAAGCGGCTGCGCGAGGTCGTCTCGGGCGACGAGGCGGAGGGCTGGCTCGGGCTCTACGGCGAGGTTCTGCGCACCGGCACGCCGATCCGGTTCCAGCGCGAGCTGGTCGAGACCGGCCGCTATCTCGAACTCGCCGCCTTCCGCATCGAGCCGCCGCAGCGGCGGCAGGTGGCGGTGCTGTTCCAAGATATCACCGCGCGCCGCCGGGTCGAGCATCGGCTGCACACCCGCGCCGCCGATCTCGAAGCCGAGGTGACGGCGCAGCGGCGCGACCGTGATCGCGTCTGGGCGCTCTCGCCGGTGCTGAAGGCCGTGACCGGGCCGGACGGGCGGATCGCGGCGGTGAACCCGTCCTGGACCCGCGCGCTCGGCTGGCCCGCCGCCGAGTCCCTCGGCCGGACGCTCGACGCCTTCGTCGTCGCGGAGGAGCGCCCCACCCTCACGGCCGCCCTCGACGGGCTGATGGCCGGCACGGACACCCGCCGCGAGCTCGAACTGGAGCTGACCTGCCTCGCCGCCGGGGCCGAGCCGCGGCGCGTGCTGTGGACCATCGTGCCGGAGGACGGCCTGCTCTACGGCTTCGGCCGCGACATCACCGAGCAGCGCCACGCGGAAGAGGCGCTGCGCCAGTCGCAGAAGCTGGAGGCGGTGGGCCAGCTCACCGGCGGCGTCGCCCACGACTTCAACAACCTGCTCACCATCATCCGCTCCTCGGTCGAGTTCCTGCGGCGCCCCGAGCTGCCGGAGGCGCGCAAGGCCCGCTATCTCGATGCGGTCTCCGACACGGTGGACCGCGCCGCCAAGCTCACCGGGCAGTTGCTGGCCTTCGCCCGGCGCCAAGCGCTCAAGCCCGAGACCTTCGACGTGTGCGAGCGCCTGCGCGGCATCTCGGAGATGCTCGATTCGGTGACCGGCGCCCGCATCCGCGTCGTCACCGACCTGCCCGGAAAATCCTGCTACGTCCGCGCCGACGCCAGCCAGTTCGAGACCGCGCTCGTCAACATGGCGGTCAACGCCCGCGACGCCATGGACGGCGAGGGCACCCTGACGCTGCGCCTCGACGCGCCCCTGACCCTGCCGCCGATCCGGGGCCATGCCGGCGCGGCGGGCGCCTTCGTCGCCGTCTCGGTGGCGGATTCCGGCGCCGGCATCCCGCAGGCCGACCTGATGCGGATTTTCGAGCCGTTCTACACCACCAAGGAGGTCGGCAAGGGCACGGGCCTCGGCCTGTCGCAGGTGATCGGCTTCGCGAAGCAATCGGGCGGCGACGTGGACGTGAAGAGCCAGCCCGGCGCGGGCGCCACCTTCACCCTCTACCTGCCCGAGGTCCCCGCCCCCGCCCCCGCCGACGCGCCCGCCGCCCGCCGCGAGACCGTCTCCGGCGCCGGGGCGACGGGGCTGCGCGTCCTCGTCGTGGAGGACAATCTCGATGTCGGGCGCTTCTGCACGCAGATTCTGGAAGACCTCGGCCATCGCCCGGTCTGGACCGAGAACGCCGAGGCCGCGCTCGCTGCGCTGGCCGCCGCGCCCGAGCCGTTCGACGCGGTGTTTTCCGACGTGGTGATGCCCGGCATGGGCGGCATCGCGCTGGCCCGCCTGCTCCGGCAGAAATGCCCGGCGCTGCCGGTGGTGCTGACCTCCGGCTACAGCCACGTGCTGGCCCAGGACGACGCGCACGGGTTCGAACTCCTGCGCAAACCCTACTCGGCGCAGGAGCTGGCGGAAGTGCTGCGGCAGGTGGCCGGGAAGGAGTAAGGTTTTAGCCGCCGCCCGCGGTGTCGGGCGAGCCGGCATTGCCGATCGGTAAGGCCGGTTTTTCGGCGTTGCCGGCGGCGCCTGGATTGTTGGTGATGTTGGTGGCCCCCGTGGCGCCGGGCGCCGCTGTGCCGAGCGAGCCGGGTCCGCCGTTGTCGACGCCGCCGGGCTGGACGACCGTGGTGGTGCCGTCGGCGGGGCCGAGCGTCTGCTTGGGGCCGGGCGGCTTGATCTCGGCAGGGCCGGCCTGGGCCAGCGCGGCGGTGGCGAGCGGCAGGGCGAGGGCGGCGAGAAACAGCGGCTTCATGGGTGCTCCCGGTGGTTTGGAAGGCAGAGCCTGACCGACAACCAACGCGAGCCGCGCCCGAACGTTCAGGCCCCCTCACGAGCCTTTTCACGGGGGGAAGGGCGCGCCCGTCGCGCGGGCGCGCCCTTCCCTGTCGTGTTCGGGCCTACTGCCCGGCGGGCTTGTTGGTCGGCGGCGGGGTGGGCGCCGTGGCCGGAGGCGCGCTCGGCTGGGTCGGCGCGGTGGTGGCCGGCGGCGGGGGCGGAGGCGGCGGAGCATCCTTCTTCTCGTCCTTGCAGGCCGCGAGACCCAGGGCGAGGAGGCCGAAGACGGGCAGAAGACGGGCGATACGCATGGCGGACGGTTCCTCCGTTCTGTTTGCCCCGGTCGAACTATGGGCGCGGGAAAACCGTTCCGGGAGTGATCACGATCCCGGGAGCCGGCAATGCGATCGCCGGGATTTCCATTGGCGTAACATTGCGCTGTCGCGAGGCGGTAAGCCGTTCGATGACATCTGACCGATGGAGCGCAATTCGGGGGCGGACAAATTCTTCCTCGTGGCTCCTTCGTCCGAGCCAGCCGAAGGGGAACGCAGGACCAAAGAGGGGATCGTCGAGGGGGCGCGAAAACTTCCGCCAGCAATTTCTACCGTGGATCGTTGGCCTACGATCTTGCTACGGTGGAGCTGATCCCTTTCTGTGGTGCGCGGAACCGTTCCGGTACGATCTTGCCCGACATCCCCGACTACCAGACATTGATGCTACCGGTCCTGCGCCTTGCTGCGGTAGGCGAGACAACGATCCCGAAGGTGGTCGAACAGATAGCCGTCGAGTTCGCGCTTACACCTGATCAGATGGCAGAGTTGCTTCCCAGTGGTCGTGGCATCCGTCTGATCAACAACCGTGCTCACTGGGCAAAAACTTATCTCGTTAAGGCTGGTCTCTTGGAGCAGCCTCGACGAGGTGTATTCCAGGCGACCGCGCGAGGACGGGAGGTGCTTCAGCGGAAGCCGAAGCGCATCGACAATGCCGTCCTTGCCGAGTTCGAGGAGTTCCGCGCGTTTGCCAAGACCAAACTAACCGCGGCTGGCAATCTGCCAATTTCTGATCGATCTCTTCCAGTCGCTGATGTGGTCCACCTTGATCGCAATACAGTTACGGTTCCGCCTGATGAGCGGATCGACGGAGCCGCAAAGGAACTTGAGGCAGAGCTGCGAGGCGATCTCCTAGACCGTATCTTCTCAATTGAGCCACAAGCAACGAGAGCGCGGTTCTTCGAGCAACTCGTGATCCGGCTGCTTGTGGCGATGGGCTACGGCGGTGGCAGAGACCAATCCGCGTTCCATACAGGCGGACGTGGTGACGGTGGAGTTGACGGCGTCATCCATCAAGATGCCCTTGGTCTTGATCCGGTTTACGTTCAGGCGAAGTGCTACGACCGCGATAGTGGCATCGGGCCGGAAAAAATTCAGGCGTTCAAGGGTGCTCTTGACGACAAGGGCGCAACAAGAGGCGTGTTCATCACGACTGCGAAATTCAGCGAGGCTGCACAACGGTCTGGCCGAGCTAGTCAGAAGCAGATCGCTCTGATCGATGGCGACAAGCTTGCTGAGCTGATGGTTCGATTCGGAGTCGGGGTTCAGGTTGATAGGACGGTTGTAATCAAGAGGCTCGACGAGGATTTCTTCGAGGGGTGGGAGGCGTGACGAAGCCGTTTGGTCGTCCGGTGGTGCCGTTATCCTCGCCTCGACAATAAGCTTCCGTAGTTCTTCGTTGGGCCTATTCAGCAATCGTGGGCAGCTACTTAAAAGATCAATAGGATCAGATTTCTGAGCGGCGAGCGCCTTAGTTGTTTCCTGGGCACCACCCCTCACCGTCCCGGCATCACCTGACAAACCTCACAAAAAAACGTTGAACGCCCCCCCTGCACGATCCGCATCACATGCCCGGTGCAGCCCCGCGCCTGGCAGGGAAAACCCGTGCGGTCGTAGACCCGAAACACGTGCTGGAAGCCGCCGCTCTGGCCGTCGGGGTGGGCGTAGTCGCGTAAGGTGGAGCCGCCCGCGGCGACCGCCTCGGTCAGCACTGCCTTGATGTCCTTGGCGAGCTTTTTCGCCTTCGGCGTCGGGCTGCCGTCGGGCTTGGCGAGCGCGCCGGCCGGCAGCGCCGGGTGCAGGCCCGCCCGGTGCAGGGCCTCGCAGACGTAGATGTTGCCCAAGCCCGCGATCAGGCGCTGGTCGAGCAGGGCGGCCTTCAGCGGCGTGATCTTGTGGCGGAAGAGACGGGCGATGGCCGCGCCGTCGAGGGCCTCGCTCAGGGGCTCGATCCCCATGTTGGCGAAGTGGCGGCAGCGTTCGAGCTCTTGCGTCGCCACGAGGTCCATGAAGCCGAAGCGGCGGGCGTCGTTGTAGGTGACGGTGGCCCCCGTCTCGAACGCCATCACCACGTGGTCGTGCTTCGGGGTGCCCAGCGCCCCGTCGAGGTAGAAGTCGCCCGGCGACAGGTTCGTGCCGTCGGGCCGCGCCACGTCGAAGCGCCCGCTCATGCCGAGATGCAGGATCAGGCTCTCGCCGGAATCGAGCGCCGCCGTCAGGTACTTGGCCCGCCGCGACAGGTCGAGGACGCGCCGGCCCTCCAGCCGTTCGACGAAACGTTCGGGGAAGGGGAAGCGCAGGTTCGGCCGGCGTAAGGTGACGCGGGTGATCCGCGCGCCGACCATCGCGGGCGCGAGGCCCCGGCGCACGGTCTCGACTTCGGGCAGTTCGGGCATTCTTTTGGGATTTTTTCGATCAGGGACGCTCACACATAGGCGCGCGCCGCGCGATCCGCACCGGCGCCTTCCGCCGCTCCCCCTGCCGCATGGCGGTTCCCGCGCGGTTTCGCTATGAGGCTCGGCCAGGGGATGCAGCGGCGCGGACGGCACGGAATCGGATGAGCGGCAACAGCACCGGAATCGGCTCTGAGACGGGCGAGGACACCGCCGATTTCGGCTACGAGCGCGTCCGGCTCTCCGAGAAGCAGGCCCGCGTCGACGACGTCTTCCGCTCGGTCGCCCGCCGCTACGACCTGATGAACGACCTGATGTCGGGCGGCCTGCACCGGGCCTGGAAGTCTCACCTCATCGGCATGCTGCGCCCCTCGCGCACGCGGCCCTACCGCCATCTCGACGTGGCGGGCGGCACCGGCGACATCGCCTTCCGCACCCTGGAAGCCGGCGGGCCGGACACGCACGTCACCGTGCTCGACATCAACGAGTCGATGCTGCGCGTCGGCGCCGAGCGGGCGGGCACGAAGTACGACGGCCGCATCGATTTCGTCACCGGCAACGCCGAGACCCTGCCGCTGCCCGAAAATACCTTCGACAGCTACACCATCGCCTTCGGCATCCGGAACGTGCCGCGCATCGATGCGGCGCTCAAGGAGGCGCGGCGCGTGCTCAAGCCCGGCGGGCGGTTCCTCTGTCTGGAATTCTCCCGCGTCGACCTGCCGGTGTTGGAGAAGATCTACGACGCCTATTCCTTCCACGTGATCCCGCGCATCGGCGAGCGGGTGGCGGGCGACCGCGAATCCTACCAGTACCTCGTGGAATCGATCCGCAAGTTCCCCTCCCCCGGCGCCTTCGCCGCCATGATCCAGGCGGCCGGCTTCACGCACGTGACGCATCGTCGGCTGTCGGGCGGGATCGTGGCCATCCACTCCGGCTGGAAAATCACTTGATTTTCTTCCGGCCTCAGACGCCGGCGGCCGCATCCGCGGCCTTAGGCTTCGCTCCGTTAGACGCCTCGGCTGACGCCGAGGCCACTGCGCGGGGCGCTCTTCGCGCCCGGCATTCGGCATTACCTCAGGGCGGGTTCCAGCCATGCTAGGCGCGGTCTTCCACCTCGCCCGCGGCGCCCATGTCGGCTTCGTGCTGGCCCGCGAGGGCGGGCTCGCGCTGATTGATGCGCAGGCGCTGCCGCCCCATCTGCGCCTCGCGCTGAAGCTCGGGCGCTCGCTGGAGCGGCGCGGCATCGCCGCGACCCCCGGCGCCAGCCCCTTGGAGCGGGCGCTGACCCGGCTCGGGCCGTCCTACGTCAAGTTCGGCCAGTTCCTGGCGACGCGGCCCGACATCGTCGGCATGGCCGCCGCCCGCGATCTGGAGCGCCTTCAGGACCGGGTGCCGCCCTTCCCCCAGGGCGTGGCGCTGCGGGTGGTGGAGCAGGAATTCGGCAAGCCGGTCTCGGCCCTGTTCACCGCCTTCAGCGAGCCGGTGGCCGCGGCCTCCATCGCCCAGGTCCACCGGGCGACCGTGCTCGACGCCGACGGCACGCAGCGGACGCTCGCCGTCAAGATCATGCGCCCCGGCGTGCGCGAGCGGTTCGCGCGCGACATCCAGGCGATGCGCTTCATGGCGCGCGTGGTCCAGGCGCTGCTGCCGGATGCCGAGCGCCTGCGCCCGCGGGAGGTCGTGGAGATCCTCGCCCGCTCCGTCACCATGGAGATGGATTTCCGCCTCGAAGCGGCGGCGATGTCCGAACTCGCGCAGAACACCGCGGGCGACGAGGATTTCCGCACGCCCCGCCCCGAATGGGCGCTGACCGCGCGCGACGTGCTGACCAGCGAGTGGATCGACGGCATTCGGCTCAACGACCGCGCCGGCATCGTCGCGGCGGGCCATGACGCCAAGGCGCTCGGGCGCACGGTGATCCAGTCCTTCCTGAGGCAGGCGATCCGCGACGGCTTCTTCCACGCCGACATGCATCCCGGAAACCTGTTCGTGGACCCGCAGGGGCGCCTCGTCGCGGTCGATTTCGGCATCATGGGCCGGCTAGGACACGCCGAGCGGCGCTTCCTCGCCGAAATCCTTCTCGGCTTCATCACCCGCGACTACCGCCGCGTCGCGCAGGTGCATTTCGAGGCCGGCTACGTGCCGCGCCACCACTCGGTGGACGACTTCGCCCAGGCCATCCGCGCCATCGGCGAGCCGATCCACCAGCGGAAGGCCGACGAGATCTCGATGGCCAAGGTGCTCACCCTGCTGTTCGACGTCACCGCGCTGTTCGACATGAGCACCCGCACCGAGCTGGTGATGCTGCAGAAAACCATGGTGGTGGTGGAGGGCGTGGCCCGCTCCCTCGATCCGCAGCTCGATATGTGGACCGGCGCCGAGCCGGTGGTGCGCTCGTGGATCACCCGCCATCTCGGCCCCATCGGCCGGATCGAGGGCGGCGCGCGGGCCGCGCTGACGCTGTCCGAGGTCGTCTCCGACATCCCCGACATCGCGCAACGCATCCGCCGCATCATGATCCGCCTCGACGAGGAGGGGGCGCGGGACGTGAAGGCGCTGGAGCGCATCGCCCATCTGGAGCAGAGCCGGGCGGTCTGGTCCACGCTGGCTTTGTGGGCGATCGCCGTGGGGGCGCTGGTGCTGGCGTTCCGGTAGGGGTGCGCCCAAACCCTCCCCCCTCTGCGGGGGAGGGTGCCCGCGGATCGGGCGGGAGAGGGGAGCGGCGGTGCCGCTTGGCCGCCGTCGTCCAGCTATCTCTGGAAGCGTCGCTCCCCTCACCCGACCCCCTTCGGGGGCCACCCTCTCCCGCGGAGGGGAGAGGGAGATGCAGCGGTGTGCGTCGCGCTACGGCTTCGGCTCGGGATAAGGTCCGATGCACCGCCTTGCCGCGCCGATCTTTGCCAGCGCTTTTAAAGCGGTATCGCTGATACAATACGAATCGAAATGCGAGAGAACGGCCCTATGCCGCGCACCGGAGCCACGGGCGTACCGCTTCTCGGTACGGCGGAAGAAGCCGAGCTTCAAGCCCGCATCGCCTCGGACCCGGATGCCCGCGAACTGACGGCCGAAGAGCTGACCCGGATGCGGCCAGCCCACGAGGTGCTGCCACCCGCGCTCTACGCAGCACTGACGCGACGCGATCCTCCGGCTTCGCCGGACGAAGCCGGAGGCTGAAGCCCTACTCCCGCTCGCGCGCGATGTCCGGCGCGTCCGGGTGCTTCATGCCGACGACGTGGTAGCCGGCGTCCACGTGCAGCACCTCGCCGGTGACGCCCTTGGACATATCCGAGAACAGGTAGGCGGCGGTCTCGCCGACTTCCTCGATGGTCACGGTCCGGCGTAAGGGGGCGTTGTACTCGTTCCACTTGAGGATGTAGCGGAAGTCGCCGATGCCGGAGGCCGCCAGCGTCTTGATCGGGCCGGCCGAGATCGCGTTCACGCGGATCTGCTTGGGGCCCATGTCGGCGGCGAGGTAGCGCACGGAGGCTTCCAGTGCGGCCTTGGCGACGCCCATGACGTTGTAGTGCGGCATCCACTTCTCGGCGCCGTAATAGGTCAGCGTCAGCAGCGAGCCGCCGTCGCGCATGATCTTTTCCGCGCGCTGGGCGATGGCCGTGAACGAGTAGCAGGAGATCAGGAGCGACTTGGTGAAGTTGCCCTCCGAGGTCTCGATGTAGCGCCCCGTCAGCTCGTCCTTGTCGGAGAAGGCGATGCAGTGGACCACGAAGTCGATCCCGCCCGGGAACGCCTCGGCGGTCGCCGCGAACACGGCGTCGATGGAGGCCGGGTCGGTCACGTCGCAATGGCCGACGACCTTGGCGTTCAGCTCCTTCGCCAGGGGCTCGACCCGCTTCTTGAGCGCGTCGCCCTGGTAGGTGAAGGCGAGTTCGGCCCCGTGCTGCGCGGCGCTGCGGGCGATGCCCCAGGCGATCGAGCGGTTGTTGGCCACGCCCAGCACCAGCCCGCGCTTGCCCGCGAGCAATCCGCCCGCCTTCTGATCCGACATGCGTCACCTTCGCTTCGGCCTAAAGCGGCCGGCCCTGCCGGAGGCCGCCCGCGCAAGGCCGCTTCCTTAGCGGAGGCCTGCCGAGGGGGGAAGCCTGAAGGTCGTCTAACGGGGAAGGTCATCGAATCGGCCGCTCCCACCCATCCCCTCATCCTGAGGTGCCGCAGCGAAGCGGAGGCCTCGAAGGAGGGCTCCAGGGATCACTGCGCGAGCTGGAGCCCTCCTTCGAGGCCGCTGCGCGGCACCTCAGGATGAGGGGAGTTGATGGGGGAGACGAAGTTCTTACGCCGTCCCGGCCTTCGCCTCGCGGCGGCGGCGGGCATAATCGACCAGCGCGGAGTCCTCGCCCGCGGGCAGGGTCACGGCGGTCGTCGCCAGAAGATCGCCGCGGGTGCCGTCCTTCTTCGGCAGGCCCTTGCCGCGCAGGCGAAACGTGCGGCCGGAACTCGTCATCGCCGGCACCTTCATCTCGACGGCGCCGGTCAGCGTCGGCACGCGCAGGGTTCCGCCCAGCACCGCGTCCTCCAGCGGCAGATCGACGGTGGCGCGCAGGTCCGCGCCCTCGACCTTGAAGACCGGATGCGGCAGCACGCGGATGGTCAGCAGCGCGTCGCCGGGCTCGCCGCGGGGGCCGGCGGAGCCGCCGAGGCCGCGCAGGCGGATGGTCTGGCCGTCGACGACGCCCTTCGGCACCATCACGTCGACGTCGCGCCCGCCGGGCAGGCCGATGCGCATTTTCTCCTCGCCCGCGATCTGCTCCAGGCTCACGCTGAGTTCGGCCGCCACGTCCTCGCCGCGGGTCGGCCCGCCGCGCCCGCCCATGCCGCCCGAGGCGGCGCCGCCCGCGCGGAACGCCTGCTCGAAGATGCTGCTGAGGAAATCCTCGCCCATGCCGCCGGGGCCGGCCCCGCCGCCGCCGCCGCGCCGCTGGGTGAAGCCGTCGAAGCCGCCGCCGCCGAACCCGGAAAAGCCCTCGAAGCCGGTCGCGCGCGGCTTGCCCTCGGCGTCGATCTCGCCGCGGTCGAACTGATCGCGCTTGTCCTTGTCGCCGAGGATCTCGTAGGCGGTGTTCGCCTCCGAGAAGCGCTCCTTGGCCTTCGGGTCCTTGTTGCTGTCGGGGTGATAGGCCTTGGCGAGCTTGCGGAAGGCCTTCTTGATCTCGGCCTCGCTCGCGCCTTTCGGCACGCCCAGCACGTCGTAGGGGTTGCGCATCGGGGTTCTTTTGTGGGGTCTACCGTCGAGAGATACGGCTATGGCCGCGTCGCTTCAACGTGGGAAGGGCGTTGCGGTTCTGCAACACCCTTCCGGCACTCTCACGATCGCGCCGAGCGCAGCCGCTTCAGCTCCCACTCGCCGCCGGTGAGCTTGCAGCCGGTGCCGCGCAGGAAGCGGCCCTTGCTCTCCCCCTTGCCCTCCCCGCCCGCGACCACCGTCGCCAGGAAGTCGCGGCAGATCTCGTCGCCCGCCACGTAGGGCAGGCCGGTCGGGTTGACCGAGCCGCGCATCGCGGTCTCGGGGTTGTCCCACTTCACCGGACGGCCGTTGCCCTGCGGATCGAGCGCCATCGCCAGGGCGCCGTGGGCGCGCCGCCAATCCTCGTCGCCGAGGTCGGCGCCGAACCGGGTCGGGCGCTTGGCGATGCTGCCGGTCACCAGCGGCTCGGGCGCCGCCGCGGGTTCCTTCGCCTGGAAGGACAGCACGGGGCCGCTGCAGCCGGTGCAGGATGCGGCGACGAAGCCCGCCGCCATCCACGCGAAGGCCATCGGCACGACCCGGTCGAGGGCTTTACACAGACGCAGACGCATTACACCTGAACTCGAGGCAGACTGAAGGGTCCGTCCGAGCCCTGCCCGACCGCTGGTCGAGCCTGGCTCGCAGTTCTGTTTTGACGTGCAGTCCGTTCGACGGTCGGATTGCGCATCGGGGTGTGCTGCCCGTGCCGGTGCCCCCCGACCCGGATGTCACAGGGGTGAAAATGGCCATCGAACGGTTAAGAGACGGTGAGCCGGCCGGCGTCGGCGTCGATCCGAGCGATTTCACATTGTCGTCAGATCCCTTCGCGCTGTTCGACGCGTGGATGGCGGAAGCGGAAACGGCCGAGCCCGAGGACGCCAACGCCATGGCGCTCGCCACCGCCGACGCCGACGGCCTGCCCGACGTGCGGGTGGTGCTGCTGAAGGGCTTCGACCGGCGCGGATTCGTGTTCTACACCAACACGCAATCGACCAAGGGCGAGCAGCTCGCGGCCAACCCGCAGGCGGCGCTTGTGCTGCACTGGAAGTCGCTGCGCCGCCAGATCCGCGCCCGCGGGGCCGTGACGCCGGTGAGCCCCGAGGAGGCCGACGCCTACTTCGCCAGCCGCCACCGCGACAGCCGCATCGGCGCCATCGCCAGCCAGCAATCGCGCCCGCTCACCGACCGCCCGACCCTGATGGCGGCGGTGTCCGAACTCTCGGCGAAATACGAGAACGGCCCGGTGCCGCGGCCCGAGCATTGGAGCGGCTTCCGCCTCGATCCGGTGCGGATGGAGTTCTGGCAGAACGGCGATTACCGCCTGCACGACCGGGTGCGCTTCACCCGCGAGGGGGAGGGGTGGTGCCGGTCGCGGCTCTATCCCTGAGGTGTGCCGGGAGCGGCGGTTTGAGGCCGCCTCAACGCCCGGCCAGCACGGCCCGGATCGCCCCGATCACCTGCTCTTCCGTGTAGGGCTTGCGCACGAAGCGCCCCTGCGCGGGCACGTCGCCGTCCTTGGGGCGCACCTTGCCCGAGGTGATGACGATGCCGATCTCCGGCCAGCGCCGGTGGATGCAGGCGGCGAGCTTGATGCCGTCGATGCCGAACGGCATGTCGATGTCGGTGACGACCGCCCGGATGCCGACCTCCCGGTCGAGCAGGCGGATCGCCTCGTTGCCGTTGCTGGCCTCGCGCACGGCGTAGCCCGCATCTTCCACCATCGCGACGGCGGCGTGGCGGGTGAAGGCGTCGTCCTCGACCACGAGCACGGTCGGCCTCGGCAGCGCCTCGCTCACGCGTCTTCATCCCCAGAGGCTGTCGAGAGCCCGCCCACGGCGCCCGGTCGCACGGAACGCCCGCACCGGCAACCTGTCCCAACGGATAACAGGCCCCCGCCGATCCGCCTTACAATTCCGCGTGCAGATCCTCGCGCGCGCGTGACGCTCCGCTTCCTCTTTCGCATCGCAGCGGCGACCCTGGATTTCCGCCCCCGTGCGGCTTAGACCTGAACCCGGACAGGCCCCGCACGCGATGCCGCGAGACGGGGCAGCGAGGGATCGGCCTTGGCCTCCAACGAACGTCGACGGGTGATGCTGCTCACCGGCGCGAGCCGGGGCATCGGGCACGCCACGGTGAAGCGCTTCTCCGCCGCGGGCTGGCGCGTCATCACCTGCTCGCGCCATCCGTTTCCCGAGAACTGCCCGTGGGAGATGGGGCCGGAGGACCACCTTCAGGTCGATCTGGCGGACGCTGCCGACACCGTGCGCGGCGTGCGCGAGGTGGCCGAGCGCTTGGCGGCCGAGGGCGGCCTGCTGCACGCGCTGGTCAACAATGCCGGCATCTCGCCCAAGGGCCCCGGCGGCGCGCGGCTCGGCGCCATCGACACCGAATATGCCGACTGGGCCCGCGTGTTCCAGGTCAACTTCTTCGCGCCCATCCTCCTGGCGCGGGGCCTGCGCGACGAGCTGACCCGCGCCCGCGGCTCGGTCGTCAACGTGTCCTCCATCGCGGGCTCGCGGGTCCATCCCTTCGCGGGCGCGGCCTACGGCACCTCGAAGGCGGCGCTCGCCGGCCTGACCCGCGAGATGGCCGCCGATTTCGGGCCGCTGGGGGTCCGCGTCAACGCGATCTCGCCCGGCGAGATCGACACCTCGATCCTCTCGCCCGGCACCGACAAGCTGGTGGAGCAGATCCCGCAGCGGCGGCTTGGCACCCCGGACGAGGTCGCCAAGGCGATCTACTTCCTCTGCACCGAGGCCTCCTCCTACGTGAACGGTGCCGAACTCCACATCAACGGCGGCCAGCATGTGTGACCGCCGGGCGGCGCTCGCCGCCCTGCTGTACCTCGTCGCCCTCCCCGCCCTGGCCGAGCCCGCCACGGTCCCGGCTGAGCCGATCGACCTGCCGTTCCGCATTACGGCGATGCGCGGGCCCGGCAGCGAGGTCGCGCTCGCGGTCGCGACTTCGGGCCTGCTGCCGGTCGCCCGCGCGGGCGCCAGCGCCGACCCGAAGCTGGCGCCGAAGGCCGTCGAGGGCCCGCGGCCCGTCGTCGTGGTCTGGGGCGAGGGCGGCGGCGCGGTGATCCATCTCGACGGCGAGACCTTGCGCACCACGCTGGTCGGCGCCGAGGCGATCGAGGGATTCGCCGCCGCCGAGACCCCGCGCGGCGCCGTGCCGGGCTCGCGCATGGCGCAGGACGGCCCCTTGAGCGCCTACCTCACCGGCCCGACCCGGGCGCTGGGCGGCGCGCCGGGACAGGCCGCGGGCCTGACCATCCGCGAGCGCCAGCCCATCGGCGTCACCGCCGAGCCGAAGGCGGTGCCGGTGGCGACCCGCACCCTGACGCCCGGCCCCGATCAGGTCTTCGCCGGCCGCGCGCCCCGCATCGCGCCCCTCGACGGCCGCCCGGCGGTGATCGCCGTGACCGCGCAGGGCGCGACGGAATCGAGCCTCGTCGTCGCGACGAAGGATTCTTCGAACAACGCCGGCTGGAGCCTCACGGCCCGCACGCCGCCGCAGGCGGGAAGCGCGCCCTTGAGCGTCGCCGGCATCGCCGCCTTCTCCGGGGCCGGCGCCGAGATCGCCGCTGTCCGAACGACGGAGGGCGGGGGCGAACTCCAGCTCTGGCGCCCCTCCCAAAGCACCCTGACGCAGGCCGGCGCGTGGCCGGGCTATGCCGGCCCGGAGGCGGGCGAGGCGGCGAGCCTCGCCGCCGTCCTCCCCGGCGAGCCGGCCTCGCTCGTCCTGCCGCTCTCGGGCCGCACTGCGCTCGCGGTGCTGTCGCTGAAGGGCGGCGCCCCGGTCGAGCGGCTTCGCATCCCCCTACCCGCCCCCGCCGCCCACGGCGTCGCCGCCTTAAGTCCCAAAAAAATCCTCGTCGGCCTCGGTGACGGGCGGCTCGCCGCCGCGACGGTGGCGCCGTGAGCGCCGGGGCGAACGTGCCGGCCGACGACGGGCGCCTGTTTCCGGGCCGCCCGCTGATCGGCGTCTCCATCGCGGTGATCCGGGACGGTCGCGTGCTGCTGGCGCAGCGCGCCGCCGAGCCGATGCGCGGCGTCTGGACCCTGCCCGGCGGCCTCGTCGAGGCCGGCGAGCGCTTGGCCGAGGCCGCGCTCCGCGAGTTGGAGGAGGAGGTGGGCGTCCACGCCGAGGTGGTCGGCCCGAGCCTGACCCCGACCGAGATCCTGATGCGCGACGCCGACGAACGCCTGCGCCACCACTACGTCATCCATCCCCACGCCGCGCTCTGGCGCGCGGGCGAGCCCGCGCCGGGGCCGGAGGCGCTGGCGGTGCGCTGGGCCCACCTCGACGAGGTCGCGGACCTCGCCACCACGCCGGGCCTGATCGACACCCTGCGCGAGGCGTTTGTTCGGGTGGGCGAGGCCGCATGAAGACGACGCGCCTCGCGCTCGCCGCCCTCCTGATGCTCGCGCCGCTCGCCCCCGAGGCCTGGGCGCAGCAGCGTTCCGCCCCCGCGCGCGCGCCGGCCAAGCCGCCGGAGAAAGAGAAGGAACCCCCGCCCCCGCCGGAGCCGCCGCCCGCGCCCTACGACCGCGACCTGATGCGGCTCTCCGAGATCGTCGGGGCGCTGGCCTTCCTGCGCAACCTCTGCGCCGCTTCCGACGCCCCCGAATGGCCCACCCGGATGAAGGCGATCCTCGAGACCGAGGGCGTCACCCCCGCCCGCCGCGACCGGCTGGCCGGCGCCTACAACCGCGGCTTTCGCGGCTACAGCCTGACCTACCGGGTCTGCACCCCGGCCGCGACCGAGGCCTCCCGCCGCTACCTCGCGGAAGGCGAACGCCTCTCCCACGCCATCGCCGGCCGCTTCGGCGGTTGATTCTTTTCGGGGTCGGGACGGCTCTGTTGCCCCAACACCACAACCCCGACGGCTTCCAAAAAACCTTCGCAATCGAGCGTCCGCATTAACCTCTTCGCAATTCCCTGCTTCCCGGCCCGTCCGCGACGCCGTATCGTGCCGATGTCTTGCCGGCACCATGCCGGCCGGGAAACGAAGTCCGCGCCATGATCCATGACCCCGCTCCGTTCGAATCCGATCCGGAGAGCAAGCGCGCCGCGCTGGGCCTCGTGACCGAGGCGTTCGCCGAAGGCTGCCTCGACGGGATCGACGGCGACTGCATGGCCCAGGCCGCCCTGTTCGCCGCCTTCCAGGAGCTCGTCGCCACCTACGGCGAGGACGCGACCGCCCGCTACGCCGAGACCCTCCCCGAGCGCATCCGCGGCGGCGGCTTCACCACGACGCTGCAGCACTGAGGACCCGTTCGCTCGGTTTCTCCTACCAAATCTCCTCATCCTGAGGTGCCGCGAAGCGGCCTCGAAGGAGCCCTCCAGTTCGCTTGGCGACCCCTGGAGCCCTCCTTCGAGGCTGCGCTTCGCGCAGCACCTCAGGATGAGGTCGAGGGGTGGAAGAGCGCGGATCGAGCTGACGACACTGTAAATCCAAAAATTTTACGTACATTTTTGGCTTATCTGCGCAACAATGAAGTTTCTCATTTTGCGTATGCAGCGACACGCCAAGTCGTGCGATTGTTAGAGCGAGCCCTCTCGGGCTTTCGTCAACAACGCGTAAGGGTGTATGCTATGCGTTTTGCGATCAAGTATCGCCGGATCGACCCTGAAGTCGTGCATCCGTCTCAGACACTGGCCATCGACATCGAAGGACGGCGCACCGCCGGGCAGCTCGTGGAGAGTCTGGCCGGCGTGTTCGAGGAGAACGGCTGCGACCTGCCGCCGATGACGCGCTGGTTCCGCAGCCGCACCGGGCTGCACCTGATCTGGGCGCAGCCGCAGTAGCTCTCGAACTTCCTTCATCCGGATCGCCGTCATTCCGGGGCCGCGAAGCGGAACCCGGAATCCACCCGTGATGCGGGATACCCGGCCTAAGTCGAACCGTCGCGGCCAGTCGTGGCTTCCGGGTTCGCCTGCGGCGCCCCGGAATGAGGGTGCTGGTGAGCGGACGTGGACGTATCGTCAGCCGAGTTCGGCCCTCAGCCCGTCGGCAACGCCTCCTCGAACACAACCGCCTCGCCCCGCGACGGGTTGGCCAGCTCCCCCTGCCACATCACCGGCACGCCGCGGACCACGGTGCCGACCGGCCAGCCGGTGACGGTCACGCCGTCGTAGGGCGTCCAGCCGCATTTCGAGGCGATCCACGCGTTGCGGATGGTCTCGCGGCGCTTGAGGTCCACCACCGTCACGTCGGCGTCGTAGCCGAGCGCCAGACGCCCCTTCCGGGCGATGCCGAACAGGCGCTTCGGGCCCGCGCTCGTCAGATCGACGAGGCGGGCGAGCGACAGCCGGCCTGCCGCCACGTGGTCGAGCATGATCGGCACCAGCGTCTGCACGCCGGTCATGCCCGAGGGCGAGTCGGGATAGGGCTTGGCCTTCTCGTCCAAAGTGTGCGGCGCGTGGTCGGAGCCGAGCACGTCCACCACGCCCTGCGCGAGGCCGCGCCAGATGCCGTCGCGGTGGGCCGCGTCGCGCACCGGCGGGTTCATCTGCACCAGCGTGCCGAGACGGGCATAGGCTTCCGTGCCGTCGATCGTGAGGTGGTGCGGCGTCACCTCGACGCTCGCCACGTCCTTGGCGGCGCCCAAGATCGGCATCTCGTCCGCGGTCGAGATGTGCAGGATGTGGATGCGCGCGCCGGTCTCCCGCGCCAGCGCGATCAGCCGCTGCGTCGCCTTCACCGCGACTTCCGGCGAGCGCCAGACCGGGTGCGAGGCTGGGTCTCCCGGCACGCGAAGCGCTTTCCGCTCGCGCAGCATCGGCTCGTCCTCCGAATGGAAGGCGGCCCGGCGGCGGATGTTCTGGAGGATCGCCCGCACGCCCGCATCGTCCTCGACCAGCAGCGAGCCGGTGGAGGAGCCGATGAACACCTTGATGCCGGCCGCCCCCGGCAGCCGCTCCAGCGCCGCGACCTCGCCCGCGTTCTCGTGGGTGCCGCCGACCCAGAAGGCGAAGTCGCAATGCATCCGGTGACGGGCGCGGGCCACCTTGTCGGCCAGCGCCTCCGCGGTCGTGGTCTGCGGGTTGGTGTTGGGCATCTCGAACACCGCCGTCACGCCGCCCATCACCGCGGCGCGCGAACCGGTCTCCAGATCCTCCTTGTGATCGAGGCCGGGCTCGCGGAAATGCACCTGACTGTCGATCACGCCGGGCAGGAGATGCAGGCCGCGGCAATCGCGGCGCTCGGCGGCGGATGCGTTCGACAGGTCGCCGATGGCGGCGACGCGCCCGCCGCGGATGCCGAGATCGGCGATGGTAGCGCCGTCGTGGTTGACCAGCGTGCCGCCGGCGAGGACGAGATCGAAGGGAGTGTCCATCGGGGCTCTTCTCTCCAGTCGGGCGATTGAGGCCGGGATGGGCGCGGCTTATGTCAGCCGCGGACCCCATGCAACGCCAGCCTCCGGAGAGACCATGCCGATCGCCCTGCTGCCGGACCGCGCCGTCGTCGCCGTCACGGGCGCGGAGGCGACCGCCTTCCTCCAGGGCATCCTCACCTGCAACGTCGAGACCCTGCCCGAGGGCGAGGCCCGCCTCGGCGCCCTGCTGACGCCGCAGGGCAAGATCCAGTTCGACTTTTTTGTTTCTCGGGACGGCGCGGAGGGGTTCAAGCTCGACGTGGCAGCGGAGCGCGCGCCCGATCTCGTCAAGCGCCTCGGGCTCTACCGCCTGCGCGCCAAGGTCGGCATCGTGGCCGACCCGACGCTGGGCGTCGCCGCCGCCTGGGACGGCGCGGAGACCGCCGCCGAGACGATCCGGCTGCGCGACGGGCGCCTGCCGGCACTCGGCGAGCGCCTGTACTTTTCGGAAGGCGCCTTCTCGGCGGATGCCTCGGAAGACGACTACCACGCCCACCGCATCGCGCTCGGCGTCCCCGAGGGCGGGCGCGACTTCGCCTTCGCCGACGCCTTCCCGCACGAGGCCCTGATGGACCAGCTCGGCGGCGTGGACTTCCGGAAGGGCTGCTATGTCGGCCAGGAGGTCGTCTCGCGCATGCAGCACCGCGGCACCGCCCGCACCCGCATCCTACCCGTGGTGTTTACCGAGGGCCCGGCCCCGGCGCCCGGCACCGAGGTGACGGCGGGCGCCCGCAGCCTCGGCGTCCTCGGCAGTACGGCGGGCGGGCGCGGCCTCGCCACGATCCGCCTCGACCGCCTTGGCGACGCGCTCGCTGCGGGCGAGCCGGTGCGGGCCGGGGGCAGCGTCGCGGGCGTGGAGAAGCCGACTTTCGCCACCTTCGCCTTCCCCACCGACACGGCCGCCGCCGGATGAGTGCGGACGGCCTGATCACGGAGCATCCCGACGGCTGCCCGCGCTGCTGGTGGCCGGGGCTCGACCCCTTTTACGTGGCCTATCACGACACCGAATGGGGCGTGCCGGAATACGAGTCCCGCGCCCTCTACGAGAAGCTGATCCTCGACGGGTTCCAGGCCGGGCTGTCGTGGATCACCATCCTGCGCCGCCGCGAGGGGTTTCGCCGGGCCTTCGAGGGCTTCCACCCTGAGCGCGTCGCCCGCTTCACCGAGGCCGATGTCGAGCGGCTGATGGGGGACACCGGCATCATCCGCAACCGCGCCAAGATCCGCGGGACGGTTGCCGGGGCGCGGGCGTGGCTCGCCATCGAGGAGGCTGGGCCGGGGTTTTCGGACTTCCTCTGGGATTTCTGCGACGGCCGGCCGATCCAGACCAACGCCAGGAGCCGGGCCGACATCGCCACCGAGACCGAGGTCTCGCGCAAAATCAGTAAGGCCCTGAAACAGAAAGGTTTCACCTTCGTCGGCCCCACCATCGTCCACGCCTTCATGCAGGCGGTCGGCATGGTTAACGACCATCTCGTCGGCTGCCACCGCCACGGCCCCTGCGCCGCCCTCGGCGAGGCCGCCCGCCCGTGAACGCGCCGACGCGAACCCCCAAGAAAGCGCGGGCGTGGCAGCGGATGCTGTCCGGGCGCCGCCTCGACCTGCTCGATCCGTCGGCGCTGGATGTCGAGATCGCCGACATTGCCCACGGGCTCGCCCGCGTCGCCCGCTGGAACGGCCAGACCGCGGGGCCGCACGTCTTCTCGGTGGCCCAGCACTCGCTCCTGGTCGAGGCCATCGGCGGCGCCCTCGATCCGCGGCTCGGGGCCCCGGAGCGGCTGGAACTGCTGCTGCACGACGCGCCGGAATACGTCATCGGCGACATCATCTCGCCCCTCAAGAACGCCATCGGCGACGCCTATCGCAGCGTCGAGCGGCGCCTGCTCGGCGCCATCCGCCAGCGCGTCGGCCTGCCCGCCCCGGCCCCGGCCCTGACCCGCCTCGTCAAGCGCGCCGACCGGATCGCGGCCTATCTCGAAGCCACGCGGCTCGCCGGCTTCTCCATGGCCGAGGCCGACCAGATTTTTGGAAGACCTCCCGCCCTATCGGCGGAAGCGATGCCGGTGATCGAGGCCCTGCTCACCCCCCGCCCCACCGCGGAGGCGGAAGCCGCCTACCTCGCCCGCCTCGGCGCGCTCCAGGCGGGCGCCTGATGCCGCATCTCCACGTCTGCCCGCTGTCGCGGCTGCCCGAGACCCTGGCCCTGAGCGGCGCCAGCCATCTCGTCACCCTTGCGACGCTCGGCTCTCCGGGGCTCGCCATCGAGCGCCCGCCACAGATCGCGCCGGAGCACCATCTGCGGGTCGGCTTCAGCGACATCGTCGCGCCGATGGAGGGCCATCTGCCGCCGAATGAGACCCATGTGCGGGCCGTGCTCGACTTCGCCGCCGGGTGGGCAGAGGGGCCGGACAGGGAGCGCCCGCTGCTGCTGCACTGCTACGCCGGCATCAGCCGCTCGACGGCCGCCGCCTACGCGGTGGCCTGCGCCCTCTCGCCCGACCGCGACGAGGCCGAGCTGGCCAGGGAGCTGCGCCGGCTGGCGCCCAGCGCCACGCCGAACCAGCGGTTCGTCGCCATCGCCGACGACCTACTCGGGCGCCGGGGCCGGATGAGCGCCGCCATCGCCGCGATCGGCCGGGGCGCGGAGGCGTTCGAAGGCACGCCATTTCGGCTTACGTTACCCTAGGCTCGGCGAACGCCCACGTGACCCCGCTCGCGCCAACGTGCCCCCTGATCGGTCGCACGCAATCCACCCGGGCTTGTGCGACGGGAGCCGGCCCGTCATAACCCGCCTCGACGGGGGATCGGGCAGGAAAGCCGGGATGAACGCTCAACGACCTGCCGCGCCCGCGGAGGCGCTGCCGGACGATCTGCCGTTCGAGCGGGCCATGGAGCAGCTCGAGGAGATCGTGCGGCGCCTCGAGCGCGGCGACGTGCCCCTCGACGAATCGGTGGCGATCTACGAGCGCGGCGAGGCGCTCAAGCGCCATTGCGAGGCGCTGCTGAAGCGGGCCGAGGCGCGCATCCAGACCATCGCGGTCGGGCCCGACGGCCGGGCCGCGGGCACCGCGCCGCTCGATGTCGAGTAGGCTTTGGCTCTCTCCGCGAATTCAAGACTTCACGGCGTGCGAGGGATTCGCGCGCCTTTCCTCTCTTCGGGCATGAGGCTGCTCCGGTGGCACTAGCGGACACGACGATCCTCGAAGGTCTTGAGACGCCGGACCGGCTGCGGCTCCTGCCGGAGAGCAAGCTGCAGGAAGTGGCCGACGCCGTACGCGCCGAGATGATCGACGCCGTCTCGATCACCGGCGGCCATCTCGGCTCGGGCCTCGGCGTGGTCGAACTCACCGTCGCGCTGCATCACGTGTTCGACACCCCCGACGACCGCATCGTCTGGGACGTCGGACACCAGTGCTACCCGCACAAGATCCTCACCGGCCGCCGCGACCGCATCCGCACTCTGCGCCAGGGCGGTGGGCTGTCGGGCTTCACCAAGCGCTCCGAGAGCGAGTACGATCCGTTCGGCGCGGCGCACTCCTCGACCTCGATCTCGGCGGCGCTCGGCATGGCGGTGGGCCGCGATCTGGCGGAGGCCGACGCCAAGGCGAAGGGCACCGATCCGGGCCGGCGCCGCAACATGATCGCGGTGATCGGCGACGGCTCGATGTCGGCCGGCATGGCCTACGAGGCGATGAACAACGCCGGCGCGCTGCACTCGCGCCTCATCGTCATCCTCAACGACAACGACATGTCGATCGCGCCCCCCGTCGGCGCGATGTCGGCCTACTTCGCGCGGCTGGCCTCGGGCGGCACCTACCGTTCCCTGCGCGAGACGGCCAAGCAACTCGGCAAGCTCCTGCCGAAGGCGCTCTACCAGCGCGCGGCGGCGGCGGAAGAGTACGCCCGCTCGCTGGTCGTCGGCGGCGGCACGATGTTCGAGGAGATGGGCTTCCACTATGTCGGCCCGGTCGACGGCCACAACCTCGACCACCTGCTCCCCGTCCTGAAGAACGTGCGCGACTCGGACCAGGGTCCGATCCTGCTCCACGTCGTCACGCAGAAGGGCAAGGGCTACGGCCCGGCCGAGGCGTCGGCCGACCGCTACCACGGCGTCGTCAAGTTCGACGTAGTCTCGGGCGTGCAGGCCAAGGCCAAGGCGAACGCCCCGGCCTATACCCGCGTGTTCGGCGAGAGCCTGATCAAGGCCGCCGACGCCGACCCGAAGGTGGTCGCCATCACCGCTGCGATGCCCGGCGGCACCGGCATCGACCTGTTCGGCAAGGCCCACCCCGACAAGACCTTCGACGTCGGCATCGCCGAGCAGCACGCCGTCACCTTCGCGGGCGGTCTGGCGACGGAGGGCTACAAGCCGTTCGTGGCGATCTACTCGACCTTCCTGCAGCGGGCCTACGATCAGGTCGTGCACGACATCGCCCTGCAGAACCTGCCCGTTCGCTTCGCCTTGGACCGCGCCGGTCTGGTGGGGGCCGACGGCGCCACCCATGCGGGCGCGTTCGATCTGGCCTATCTCTGCTGCCTGCCGAACATGACGGTGATGGCGGCGGCCGACGAGGCCGAGCTGGTGCACATGGTCGCCACCGCGCACGCCCACGACACCGGCCCGATCGCCTTGCGCTACCCGCGCGGCGAGGGCGTCGGCGTCGAGCTGCCGGAGAGGGGCGAGGTGCTCGCCATCGGTCGAGGCCGCGTGGTGCGCCGGCCCGAGGGGGCGCGGGTGGCGCTTCTCTCGCTCGGCACGCGGCTGTCGGAGGCGCTGAAGGCGGCGGACGCGCTGGAGGCCGAGGGCGTGGCGGTGACGGTCGCGGATGCGCGGTTTGCGAAGCCGCTCGATGCGGAGCTGGTGGTGGATCTGGCCAACAGCCATGAGGTTCTGGTGACGGTCGAGGAAGGCTCGGTCGGCGGCTTCGGGGGACACGTGCTGCATCTGCTGGCCGAGCGCGGCGTGCTGGATGCGGGCCGGGTGCGCGTGCGGACGCTGACGCTGCCGGACCTGTATCAGGACCACGACAAGCCGGAGAAGATGTACGCCGAAGCCGGCCTCGACGCCGAGGGCATCCTCAAGGCGGTCCGCGCCGCGCTGCCGCCGCGGGAGGTCGCGGAGCCGCGCGAGAGCAGCGTGGTCAATCTGAAGCGATAAGCTGCCTCCAAGCCCTCCCCCCTCTGCGGGGGAGGGTGGCCCCCGAAGGGGGTCGGGAGAGGGGAGCGACGGTGCCGCTTGGCCGCGCTCGTCCAGTTCTCTCCGGAAGCGTTGTCCCCTCTCCCGCCTCGCATCCGCGAGGCACCCTCCCCCGCGGAGGGGGGAGGGTTATCTGTCGGCGTGCTTTACTTGATCACCGCGCACGCGATCCGGGGCCCCGCCCCGCCGATCGGCTGCGTGGTGTGGTCGTCCTCGTTGGCGTGCACGATCAGCGCCGAGCCGTCGCCGTCGCGCAGGCCCCCCTCGCCGGTCAGCGGGGTCTCGCTGGAGACCTCCGCGTTCACCGAGCCGTCGGCGGCGGCGTAGACGTTGGGGAGGTCGCCCTCGTCCGGGCCGTCGGGGTTGAGCAGGCCGTGCTTGCTCTGGTCGTGGTTCACGTGGGCCTTCGACTTCTCGAACTTTTCCGTGTCCGAGCAGTCGCCGACGGCGTGGAAATGGATGCCGTGCCAGCCCGGCGGCAGGCCGCCCGCCTGGACCATCACCCGCATGACGAGGGAGTTCGCCCCGTCGCGGATCATGATCTTGCCGATGGTCTCTCCCTTGCCGTTGGTGATGGCGCTCTCGTAGGTCTGTGGGGCGGAGGCTTCTTCCTTGGCCGGTTCCTTGGCGGGCTCTTTCGCCGGCGCCTGCGCGAGGGCCGGGGCGCACAGGGCCGCGAGCGCGGCGGCGGCCAGCGGGAGGCGTCGGGTGGCACGCGTCATGAGACCGCTCATCTGTCCTCGCATGGGTCGTTCGTCTCCCGATGGCGACCGCCCGGCGTGGGGCGCGGTCGCTTGTGACCTTCGGGTAACCGGATTATCCGGCCCCGGCGCGGGCGCTGGAACTCGCACCGCACATTGGACCCGCTCAAGGTAAGGCGGGCCGGGGCCGCGGGACAGGGGCGGGCCGGCGGCGGCGGTCACGATCCGCCCTTCACGAAACCGCGGGGCCGCTGAAGAGAGGGATGATGACGGGCGAACGCCTCCGTGCCGACCGGGTGCTGGTCGAGCGCGGCCATTTCCGCAGCCGGGCGCAGGCGCGGGCCGCGATCGAGGCCGGCCTCGTCTTCGCCGACGGCTGCCCGGTGACGCGCCCCGCCGCCCCGATCCGTGAGGGCGCCCGGATCGAGGCCGCCGCCGCCCACCCCTACGTCTCCCGCGGCGGCTTGAAGCTCGCCGCGGCCCTCGACGCCTTCGGAATCGACCCCGCCGGCCGGCCCTGCCTCGATGTCGGCGCCTCGACCGGCGGCTTCACCGACGTGCTGCTGCGGCGCGGCGGGACCTTCGTCCACGCCGTCGATGTCGGCCGCGACCAGTTCGATGCCCGGCTTCGCGCCGATCCACGGGTGAGCCTGCGCGAGGGTACCGACATCCGCGGCCTCGACGGGCTCGACCCGGTGCCGCGCCTCGCGGTCATCGACGTGAGCTTCATCGGCCTGCGCCTCGTCCTGCCGACCGTCGCGAAACTGCTGGCGGGGGAGGCGGCTCTGGTGGCGCTGATCAAGCCGCAATTCGAGGCCGGGCGCGAGCGGGTCGGGCGCGGCGGCATCGTCCGCGACGAGGCGGTGCATGCGGAGGTGTGCGAGGCGGTGCGGACCCTTCTCACCGATCTCGGCTTCACCCCCCTCGGCCTGATCCCCTCCCCGGTCGAGGGCGGCGACGGCAACCGCGAATTCTTGATCGGCGCCAAGCGAATCTATCATGTCTGAATCCGAGACCTTGACCATCGCCCGCCTCGGCGCCCGCGGCGACGGGATCAGTGAGGACGGCCTGCCCGTGCCCGGCGCGCTGCCCGGCGAGCGCGTGCAGGTGCATCGCGAGGGCCGCCACGGCACCCTGGTGGCCGTCGAGACGCCTTCGCCCGAGCGCATCGAACCGTTCTGCCCGCACTATTCGGCCTGCGGCGGCTGCGCCGTGCAGCATCTCGCGCCCGAGCCTTACGCCGCGTGGAAGCGCGGCATCGTCGAGGGGGCGTTGGCGCAGGCGCGGATCGAGACGGAGGTGGCCCCGCTCCTCGACGCGCGGGGCGAGGGCCGGCGGCGCATCGTGCTGCACGTGCGCGAGATCGAGGGCCGGGCGCGGGCCGGGCTGATGGCGGCGCGCAGCCACGCGCTGGTGCCGCTCGACCATTGCCCGATCACCGTGCCGGGGCTGCACCGGGCGCCCGCGGTCGCCGAGGCGCTCGCGGCCCCGCTCGGCCACGGCCGCAAGCCGCTGGACATGGCGGTGACCGCCGCGGGCGCCGGGCTCGATGTCGACATCCGCGGCCACGGGCCGGTGAGCGACGGCGTGCGCGGCGTGCTGACCCGGCTCGCGTCCGAGCTCGACCTCGCCCGGCTGTCGCTGCACGGCGACGTGGTGGTGGAGCGCCGCGGGCCGGCGGTCGGCGAGGGGCCGGCCCGGCGCGTGCCCCCGCCCGGCGGCTTCCTGCAGGCGACAGGAGCGGGTGAGGCGGCGCTGACCCAACTCGTGCTGGAGCCGATGGGCAAGGCCAAGCGCGTCGCCGACCTTTTTTGCGGCAGCGGCCCGTTCGCTCTGGCGCTCGCGGCGACCGGCCGCGAGGTCCATGCCGCCGAGGGCGATGCGGCCTCGATCCAGGCGCTGACCCGCGCCTACCGGGTCGCGGCCGGCCTGTCGCGGATCGATGCGGAGGCGCGCGATCTGTTCCGCCGCCCGCTGCTCGGGCCCGAACTCGACCGGTGTGATGCGGTGGTGTTCGATCCGCCCCGAGCGGGGGCGGAGGCGCAGGCGCGCCGCTTGGCCGAATCGAAGGTGCCGCTGGTGGTGGGCGTGGCCTGCGACGCCGGCACCTTCGCCCGCGACGCCGCGATCCTGATCGCGGGCGGCTACCGGCTGGAGCGGGTCACGCCGGTCGATCAGTTCGCGTGGTCGGGCCATGTCGAACTCGTCGGCATCTTCCGCAAGGTGCCGGCCAAGCCCCGCCGATTGCGCTGAGCCAAGTCAAGGGTTCCAAGGGCAAGCCCTTGGCGGGTCCGGGCGGAGCCCGGAACGAGAGCCCATGAGCTGATTGCATCAGCTCATGGGCTCTCGCTTCTCGTGTGGCATCGCCTCCCGTTCGGACCGATGCCGGAGCGCTTCGGCCAAGTCGTTCGGATCGATCGTAAAATCCTGCAGGAAGTCCGGCTTTTCCGACACCACCCGCGGCCCGAACACGGCGTGGTAGGTCAGCCCGCAGGCCACCGCGATCTCCCAGTAGAACGGGTCTTCCCAGCCCTCGGGCACGAGGTGGATCACGGGGGTGCCGGGGCGGCAGAACACGGTGTTGGCCATGCCGGCGCCGGCGATGCCGACGACGATGTCCGCGTCGGCGAACCGGATCGCCTGCTGGCGCGGGCTCAGGGTCTCGGGATCGATCACGGTGAAGCCGTGGCGGGCGAGCAGCGCCATCACGCCCTCGCGCTGGACGAGCGCCCGGCCGCGGTCCGGCTGGCGGTCGATGAACAGGCGGCGCTCCGGGGCGCGTCCGAGATGGCGCAGCCGCTGCCACAGGCGCGGCATCCGGGTGCGGCGGCGGATCGTTTCGCGCAGGAAGCGGAGCGCATCGGGGGACTTGCGGTCGTTCGGCAGGCCGCAGGGGGTGGCGTGGTGAAGGCGGGCGAAGCGGTAGGTCTTCTCCCGGTCGAGGAAGCGCACCGAGACGCCACGCATATCCCCGAGGAACAGGGCGACGGAGCGCGCCCGCGCGGCATCGACATGGGGCACGTGGGCCACGAGCGCGACGGTGACCGGCCGGCCGGGATGGCGGGCGCGGAGCAACTGAATCGCCCGCAGGCGCGGCAGGTCGTCGATCAGCCAGTGGCCGTAATTGAACGAGCCGCCGGAGTTGAGGAGGAAGGTGAGCCCCTCCCCGTCCACCGTCTCGTCGCAGGGCTCCGGGTCCGGCCCCGGGCCGGGGGTGACGTGGCGTTCCTGCGGGCGGACGGTCTCGAACAGGATTTCGGGGCGCCCGTCTTCCAGCGTGTAGAGCGTGTTGCCGGCGAGCCGGATGTCGCGGGATTCGAGCAGCAGCGTCGGCGGTACGGCCGAGAATTCTTTTGCGAAGCGCGCCGCCTGGGCCTCGCGAAACGCCGCGCCGCCGCCGTGCAGGCGGGGCGCGCCGGGATCGCGGGCGGGGCAACCGGGGAAGACCGTGTCGAGGACGCGGGTGTGGCGCGCGACCTTGTTCGAGAGGCGATCGAGCAGGCCGGCATCGCCCGGAAACCCGCCCTCGCCGTAGAGACGCGCGGCCTCGCAGGAGAGGACGAGGTTTTGTTCGCTCAGCCAGTTCGGGGGGGCTGGTTGCGTCGATTCTTCCTTCAACCCCACGCTCCCCCCTCATCCTGAGGTGCGAAGCGCAGCGGAGCCTCGAAGGAGGGCTCCAGGGATCGCGGAGACTTCTGAAGCCCTCCTTCGAGGCCGCTGGCGCGGCACCTCAGGATGAGGGGGGTGGGTGGGGGCATCCGAACCAACGGGCGCTCAGAACAGCTCGCCCTGGACCATGGCGCGGGGCGGCGCCTCCGCCCGCGCCCGGCCGACCGGCGCGATCAGGTCGGGATCGTCGTGGCGGGTGCCGTTGACGCGCTCGCTCACGGGGTCGAGCTGCAGCCACTCGTCCGGGCAGGGGCGGCAGAGCCGGGCGGCCTCGGGGGCGTCCACCCGCGGGTCGAGCCACGCATCGACCGCCTCGGGGCTGAGGATCGCGGGCATGCGCTCGTGGATCGCGCTCAAGGTGCCGTTGGCCGAGCAGGTGACGATGGCCCCGGTATCGACCTCCGAGCCGTCGGCGCCGGCCCAGGGCTCCCACAGGCCGGCAAGCGCCATCGGCGCGCCGTCGCTCCGGCGCACCGCGAAGGGCTGCTTGACCGAAGCCTTGCCCGTACCCTCGCGGCGCCACTCGTAGAAGCCGTCGGCGAGGAAGACGCAGCGGCGATGCCGCAGGGCCCCGCGGAAGGCCGGCTTCTCGGCGGCCGATTCGATGCGGGCGTTGAACAGCACCGGAAAACCGGTGGGGTCCTTGAGCCAGGTCGGCCACAGGCCCCAGCGCACGAGGCGAAAATGCCGCTCGCCCTGCTCGGTCAGCACCACCGGCACCGGCTGGGTCGGGGCGATGTTGAAGCGGCCGGGGAAGTTCGGCCGCTCGGTGTAGCCGTAGACCGTCCGGTACACCTCCGGGGGCTGGCCGATGAAGAAGCGTCCGCACATTTTTTGGATTTGGGGTGCGACAACCCCGGCAATCAAGGCGCAACAGACCGCATCACACAGAAACCCACCCGACCATATGTCCCGTTGCGCCCGGCCGCCGCGGCGCTAGGTTGGCGCTCATGACATCCCCCGCGACGGCGACCGGCTCCGAGCCCGTCCTGCAGGTGCGGGCCGTGCCGGGCCTCGCCCGGTTCGAGGCCGCCGAGTGGGACGCCTGCGCCACCTCCCCCGAGACCCTCTCGGCCGGTGACGAAACCTTCAACCCGTTCGTCTCCCACGCCTTCCTCTCGGCGCTGGAGGAATCGGGCTGCGTCTCCCGCCGCACCGGCTGGCTGCCGCTGCACGTGCGGGTCGAGCGCGAGGGCCGGCTCGTCGGCGCCGCGCCCTGCTACCTGAAGTCCCACAGCCAGGGCGAATACGTGTTCGACCATGCCTGGGCCGACGCCTACGAGCGGGCCGGGGGCAGCTATTATCCGAAGCTGCAAGTCAGCGTGCCGTTCACCCCCGTCACCGGCCCGCGCTTCCTGATCGCGCCGGGCGAGGATGCGGATGCGGCAGCCTCGGCCATCGTCGCGGGCCTCAGGGCGCTGCGGGAGGAGACGCAAGCCTCCTCGATCCACGCCACCTTCCTGCGCGAGCGGGAATCCGATCAGGCGGAAGCGCTGGGCATGCTGCCGCGCATCGACCAGCAGTTCCACTGGCTCAACGAGGGCTACACGACCTTCGACGACTTCCTCTCGGCGCTGGCGTCCCGCAAGCGCAAGGCGATCAAGCGCGAGCGGCGCGACGCACTCTCCTCCGGCATCACCATCGAGCACCGCACCGGGTCCGACATCCAGGAGGCCGACTGGGACGCCTTCTACGCATTCTATCAGGACACCGGCGCCCGCAAATGGGGCCGGCCCTATCTCAACCGGCGCTTCTTCTCCCTGATCGGCGAGCGGATGGCCGAGCGCATCCTGCTCGTCATCGCCCGGAAGGACGGACGGCCGATCGCGGGGGCGATCAACTTCATCGGCGACACCGCGCTCTACGGGCGCAACTGGGGCTGCCTCGAAGACCACCCCTTCCTGCATTTCGAGGTCTGCTACTATCAGGCGATTGATTTCGCGCTTGCCCGCGGCCTCAGGCGGGTGGAAGCCGGCGCGCAGGGCGAGCACAAGCTCGCCCGCGGCTACCGCCCGGTGGCGATGCATTCGGCCCACGATTTCGCCGATGCGGGCCTCGGCCGCGCGGTCGGCGACTATCTGAAGCGCGAGCGGGCCGCGGTGCGCGCGGCCATCGACGAATACGCGCAGATGTCGCCGTTCCGCCGCGGCGGAGAGGAATGCGAGGATAAATGAGCCCGATCGACCGCATCCGCAGCTACGCCGACGAGCTGACCGCGCTCCGGCGCGACCTGCACGCCCATCCCGAGATCGGCTTCGAGGAGGTGCGGACCTCGGGCATCGTCGCCGAGCACTTGGAGCGCTTCGGCATCGAGGTCCACCGGGGCTTGGGGCGGACCGGAATCGTCGGCGTGCTCCGGGGGCGGCCGGGCGCGCGCCGGATCGGCCTGCGCGCCGACATGGACGCCCTGCCGATCACCGAGGAGACCAACCTCCCCTACCGCTCGACCACGCCCGGCAAGATGCACGCCTGCGGGCATGACGGCCACACCACCATGCTGGTGGGCGCCGCGCGCTACCTCGCCGAGACCCGCGACTTCGACGGCACCGCGGTGTTCGTGTTCCAGCCGGCGGAAGAGGGCTTGGGCGGCGCCCGCGCGATGATCGCCGACGGGCTCTTCGAGAAGTTTCCGGTCGACGAGATCTACGCGCTCCACAACGCGCCGCAGGGGCCGCACGGCGTGTTCCAGACCCGCACCGGGCCGATGATGGCGGCGGCCGACTTCTTCGACATCCGCATCACCGGGCGCGGCGCGCACGCGGCGATGCCGCAGCAGGGCATCGACCCGATCGTGATCGCCACCGGCCTCGCCCAGGCGATGCAGTCGATCGTCAGCCGCAACAGCGACCCGCTCAAGGCCGCGGTGGTCTCGATCACGCAGATCCATGCGGGCGCGGCCTACAACGTCATCCCCGAGGGCGCGCATCTGGCCGGCACCGTGCGAACCTTCGACGCGACCCTGCGCAAGCTCATCGGCCAGCGTATCCGCGAGCTGGCCCAGGGCTTCGCCGCGGCCTACGGTGCCGCCATCGAGGTGGACCTGCGCGACGTGTTTTCCGTGCTCGACAACAGCGCCGAGCAGGCGCAGGCCGCGGCCGAGATCGCGAGTGAGCTGTTCGGCGCCGACAAGGTCGATGCCGACACGATCCCGCGCATGGGCAGCGAGGATTTCGCCGACATGGTCGCGGCGGTGCCCGGCGCCTATGCGTGGCTCGGCGCGACGCCGGGGCCGGGCCTGCACAACGCGAGCTTCGATTTCGACGATAGTTTGATCCCGCTCGGGGCGGCGTATCTGGCGCGGGTGGTGGAGCGGCGGGCGCGGGCCTGACACCTCTCCTCCCCCTTGCGGGGAGGAGCCGGAGGTGGGGGTGGTTCAGGAGGAACCTCTGCGGTGCCTTCTGCCCGACCCCCACCCCTGATCCCTCCCCGCAAGGGGGAGGAGAACGCGCTCTTCGTGGCTCCCTCTGCCCAGCGGAGACGGTGTGAGGCCTTCAGGCCGGCACGGCCGAGCCGGGCGGGGCCGATTCCGGGCCCGTGGGGCCGCGGGCCGGGCTCGGGGCGGGCGTCGCGTCCTTCTTCCCGCCATCCGTCGGGGCATCCGTCTTCGCCGCATCGGTCGTGGCGGCGTGCGCCTTGCGGTCCTGGATCTCGATGAACACGCGCTTCACGTCCGGGCTCTTGGCCTTGATGCGGCGCTCCAGCCGGCCGACCGTCTGCTCCACCTCGCCCGCGGGGATCTCGTCGGCGAAGTCGAGGCTGAGGTTCACGAGGATGTCGGAGGGGCCGAGATGCTGGGTCAGCACCTCGTTGACGTGGCGCACCGCCCGCTCCTCGCGCACCGCGGCGTCGATCGAGCGGACCACCTCCGGGTCGGCGGCCTCGCCGATCAGCAGGCCGTGGGTCTCGAACATCAGGAAGATCGACATGCCGATCAGCACCACGCCGATGCCGATCGAGGCCCAGCCGTCGAGCACCGGCATGTCGAGCACGTGCGCGGCGACCACGCCCGCCATGGCGATGAGGAGGCCGATCAGCGCCGCCACGTCCTCGACCAGGATGGTGTAGAGCGAGGGGTCCTTGCTGCGCTGGATCGCGGTGATCGCGGTGCGGTCGCCCTTCTCGGCCCAGAACGCCTTCAGTGCGACCATGCAGGAATAGCCCTCCGCCAGAATCGCAAAGCCGAGGATCGTGACGTTCACCCAGAAGCCCGACAGGTGGAAGCCGAGGATCGTCGCGTCGGCGGCGGGCTCGGGATGCTCGATCTTGTGGGCGCCCTCGTAGATCGCGAAGATGCCGCCGCCGAGGAAGATGAACAGCGCGACGATGAAGGCGTAGAAATACACCTCGCGGCCGTAGCCGAACGGGTGCTTGGCATCCGCCGGCTTCTCGGCCCGCTTGAGGCCGACGAGCAGCAGGATCTGGTTGGCGGTGTCCACCAGCGAGTGCGCGCCCTCGGCCAACATCGCGGTCGAGCCTGTCAGAAAGGCGCCGACGAACTTCGCCGCCGCGATGGCGAGGTTGGCCCCCGCCGCCGTGTAGATCGCACCCGTGCTCTCGGCCATTCTCGCGCTCCCGCCCGGCGCCCCGGAAGCGTCGCCGTCGTCAGGGCCATCCAACGCGCGCATGGGCCGCATGGTTCGATTGCGATTGTCGGGGATGATTTTTCGCGGTCGACGGCGCGGGGGCGCCGGTGCAACGTGCCGGGCAGACAGGAGAGTTCGATGACGGCCTACGACCCCGACAACATCTTCGGAAAGATCCTGCGCGGGGAGATTCCGGCCCACAAGGTCTACGAGGACGCGCACACGCTGGCCTTCATGGACGTGATGCCCCAGGGCGAGGGCCACACTCTGGTGATCCCCAAGGCGCCGAGCCGCGGCCTGCTCGACGCCGAGCCGGCGGCGCTCGCCGCGCTCATCGCCAGCGTGCAGCGGGTCGGGCGCGCGGTGAAGAAGGCCTTCGACGCCGACGGCCTCACGGTGTTCCAGTTCAACGAGCCGGCGGGCGGGCAGACGGTGTTCCACCTGCACTTTCACGTGATCCCGCGCCGCGAGGGTATTTCGCTCCAGCGCCACGAGGGCGGCATGGCCGACAATGCGGTGCTGGCCGAGCACGCCGCGCGCATCCGGGCGGCCTTGGACGCGATGACCTGAGGCACAGGCCATCGATGTCCGGCTAAACCCCGGCGTCTCCTACCCAATCCCCTCATCCTGAGGTGCGCAGCCGAAGGCGAAGCCTCGAAGGAGGGCTCCAGGGATCGCTAGGTCGCGGACTCATAAAATCCGAAGCCAGATGCGGACGGCGGCGAGCTTGACGCTGGCAAGGAAGTTTTCCGGGTCCTTGTCGTATCGGGTCGCGACCGCACGGAAGTGCTTAATTTTGCTGAAGAACCGCTCGACCCGATTGCGGTACTTGTAAAGGAAGGCACTGAACGCA
>NZ_JBBXMW010000032.1:0-39765 GCF_038442325.1 Methylorubrum subtropicum
GCTGCTGCGGGTGATGCAGGCGGCGCGCGAGACGCACGCCGGCACCGTGTTCGACCCGGTCGCGGTGAAGAGCAGGCTGAACCAGGCCGCCGCAGCGGGCCAAGCCCACTGCGTGCTGCCGGCGCCGTTCGACCTGCGGAAGACGGACGCGGCGCAGACGATCATCACCTGGTGCCAGCAGGAGGGCCTGCGCACCGAGTGGTCGCTCCGGCCGGCGCCGGAGGCGCACGGCGAAGCGGCCTATGACCTGGTGATCAGCTGGCGCCCGGAAGCGGCCAACCCCTGAGCTGCCCCGTGCGGCCTTCGCCCTACAGCACTAGCCCCTTGGAGCGCGGGCGTGCGGCCGCGGGTCCGTGGCGGTGTGTCGGTCCGCGGGATCGGGTCAGACGCTAGTTAAGGTAGGGAAAGGCGGGAGTTTCAGCGGCGGCGAGCTTGCTGAGCAGGCTGTCCCGGCTGCGTTCGAGACGCACGATCCAGCCCGCGTAAAACGCAGCTTCCTGCTGGCAATGGGCGCGGTACTCCGGGCCCCCACCGCGCCAGCGGGCCTGCCAGGACCAGTCGGCGTGCTGATCGCGGGCGTGCTTGAGAGCCCGCTGGTTCTCAAGGAAATCCGCGCCGGTCGGCTCACCCGGATCGGCGAAAATCTCCGTGGCAATGTGTGTGGTCGTCATACCAGCAGTTTAAGTCTGACAACGCACATTTTCAATATATTCCTAGGAGATCCTCTGCTAGCGCTCGCGCTCATGCTCCTGCGAGCGTTCGTCCGTGTCGCGCTCGCGCGCTGCCTCAACGTGGGCATACTTCTCTCGGTGATGCTGCTCGTCCAGCCAAGTCTCGGGATCCAGCAAGGTGCCCTGTGAGGCCAGACGATCCGGAGGGTCGGATGGGGTTTGTGCGGCTGCCCAGGCATCGGGATCGAGCCTGAGCTGCGGCTCCCTTTCATCAGGGACAAGATGCTCAGGTACCCGCTCCGCACCGATCGACCGGCGGTCGGTCTGCCAGGGCTGCAGGGGTTGATGCCCAATCTCACGGCAATAGCTTTCATACGCCTCGCGCGCCGTATGGACCCGTGCTTCGGCTGCGCCCAGGTCACGGGCCATGTCGGGCAGGCGGGCGATGAGATCCCTGGCCTGCCTTGAGCGCTCCGAGGCGCCAAGGGTCCAGCCATCCTTGCTAAGCAAGGCGCCGCGCGGAGTGCCGATCCTCTGCGGCTGACGTTCCAGCATATCAACGGAACGGGGGTATCCCCACTTACCAAACGCCCACTGCAGATTTTTGACGGCGGCGTCAGGCTCCTGGAAGGCTGCACGCACAGCCTGATACAGTTCAACTCGCTTCGTCCGCTCGAATGCGTCAGCATCGACGTAAGATCGACGAAGTTTCTGCTCCAATTCATCAGACATAACTTGCCAATCCCGACAGTAAGACCAATCATTTCATTATGATTGATTGGATACCTTGGTACAGCCTACGCATTAAAGCCGCCAGACTCGCCTACCGGTTGGGCAGCCGGAGCGAGGCCGTAATGTGGTACGTCCAGGTCAGCAACCGTGACCGGATAAACATGTTCTCCCTTGCTTATACTCTCAAGCCTTTCCAACCAACCGAACATCCTGGCTCCAGTGACGCCATTCATTGAACCCGTCAGGCTCCGCTGACCGCGCGCCTCATAAGCTTGCGTGACCAACCCGTGTCACGTTTTGCATGGGGCAACCTATGATAGCTCTCACGATGCCGGCCTTTGTTGCGCGGGCTGAACGCTCCTGCGGGGGCTTGCTCACCCTTGCGCAGACCTGCGTTCAGGTCTGGTGGCTTCTCTCCGGCCTGATCTGGTGCATCTTACTCCTGCGCGGCGACGACAGCATGGTTATCCCGCCTGCCTTGGCGACAGCCATGCAATGGGCCTTCACTCTGGTGGCTGTGGGCACCATCGGTGGCGGTCTGCTGGTCGGCACCGCCACTCTGCTGGTCCGGATCCAGCGACGCCGGGACCACGCCCGTCGGCACACCGACCGGCGCGTCTGACCGAATGATCCGAGCGATCGTACGAAGCCCCTGCCAGCAGGGGCTTCATCGTCACGCACGTTACCGTTCCCGCTCGAGATCGCGCTCGCGCTCCTGATCTCGCTCCCGGTCACGGTCTGACCGCTGCTGATGGTCCCGTTCCATCTGCCACTCATCCGGATCAAGTCGGACTCTGCGTTCCATCGCAGGTTCGGGCGTTGGCGAGGGCCCCTTGGATCGCTCGGCCTGCCATTCATCCGGATCAAGGCGCAGTCGCTGCTCCTGAACGGGCGTCTGCACCGGCGATCCGTGATCCGGATCCACGGACCGGCGCTGATCCTGGGCCGGAGCGGGAGGCACGCGCAAGGGTTCCGCCGGGCGGACAACGGACCGGGGCGTAATCTCAGTGCCCTCGCGCGACGCCATTTCAGCCTCGAGACGTACAACGGCAGCGATCTGCTGGGGCGTGGCACGAAGTGTCCGGTCTGGCTCCTGCCGCTTGGCTTCAAGCCGGCGTGCCTCGGCCAGCAGGTCGTCAAACTCGGGGTCGCGGAAGGCGCGCGACACCTGCTCCCAGCTCCGGACGTTCTCCGGTTTGAGAACCCTTGCTCGGACCATCTCGCGGTTCATGTGGCGGTGCAATTTCTCGTACTCGCGAGCGCCTTCGATAAACGCCTGCCGGCGTTCCTGACCCTGTTTCAGGGTCGCAGCCTGGATCTTGCCAGCCAAGGTGTTAACCTCGTCGTCAAGGCTGCGGCCCTCGGCATAGAGATCGTCTCGCGCAGGCTCATGAGCCTGATCGGCGTTCGATAGAGCGGACGGATCGGCCCGCTGCTCCACCTCCTGCCAGTAGGCCTTTCGTTCGCGCGCCTCCGGACTGAGGGTCAGGACAGGGCCCAGGACCCGCTCACGTGGCGGCCATTCCGGGCGTCTGGACAGGGTAGGATAGCGCTCTTTGGCGCTCGGGTCCGCCGCCAGTTCCGCGATGGCCCTGCTGATGTCACTGTCCCTAAGCATGGAGGTCACCTCCTCGCGGCGGCGGCGGCGCGCTGCCGGGTCCGGCGGACGGTGCTCGCCCGGCTCCCGATCGATCCCGCGTGCGGCGTAGCTGCCGGCATCAATCTTGACGGGAATGCCGGCCTTTTCAAGCGCTGCGTTGGCGATGGCCTGCCACGCCGTACGGGTGTCCTTGAGGAAGGTTTTGCGGTCAGCCGCGCGCAGTTTCGGGCCAAACCCGTCCGGGGTCACGAGGCGCGTCGCCAGCAGCAGGTGCACGTGCGGATTGTGGCCGGTGCCGTCGTCGTGCACGGCCAGATCAACCACGAAGCCCTGGGCCGTGAAGTGCGCAGCCATGCTGCGCGCGACTGCAAACCAGGCTTCGCGGGGTAACTCGCGTGGCAGGCTGAACTCGACCTCCTTGGCCAAGCGAGCGTCCTTGCGCCGCTCGATGGCCTCTACGGCGTTCCAGAGAACGGCCCGGTCAGCCATCCAGGCGGGTGCGTTGGCTGGCAGATGGATCTCGGCGCCAAGCACGTCGCGCCGGCCGGCGAACTTGCTCAGCCGTTCCTCGGCCGCGTTCTCAAGGGTTTCGCCGGCCCGGTAAGCGGCGGCGGCCACAGCCGAGCGGCCGTCGCCTCTGCTGATGTTTTTGACGTGCAGATGGTACAGCGCCACGGCTCGCCTCCGCCACGGTCGAACCGCCCGCCGGCCGCTTCGATGGCGGCCCGGAGGGCGCGGGGGACCAGGGGGGCACGCCCCCCGGCTCACCGCCGGTTTTCCCCGACGCGGAACCTGCGTCGGTGTGGAAAACCGAGCGGCGTTGCCAGATGCGTACTACGCATCCGGACAACGCGTAAGTGAGCTGTTAGGGCCACAACCATCAACAACTCAATGCCCCGCCCTCCGACAGCGGGATTGCCGATTGCCAGCATTCCTAGAAGCTGCATTGTCAAGCTTCGGCGGGAGCTGGCACATGGGCAAGGACAAAGGGTTTCTGGACGACCTCTTCTCCGGTTTCGGGAAGGCAGGTTCCAGTAGCGGCGGAGGGGGCAGCAACTGGCTCGATTTCTCCGACCTCAAAAGCGCCACCAGCGGCGTTAACGGTCAGAAGCTCGCGACGTCGGTGATTGATAAGTTTCGCGAAGCCAAGGCGCGTCGGACCTACAAGGATCTGGTCGACTTTTATGGGCCTGACGTTGCCGAGGCTGCCGCGGCAGCCGTGCGGGCTGGGCGTGATCCGGCCGGCATCATCGAACGGGCCAAGCGTCAGTTGGAGGAGCGGGCTGTACGCGAGGAGATGCTGCACAATCCACCACCGGTCCATGGCTCGGCCCGGTGGGCGACCCATGACGAACTCGCCAAGCGCCTGAAGGATCGGGACGGATTTTTCAACCCGAAGTCGATCCTGCTTGGTGGGGTTGATGATCCGCGCACCGGCGACGCGGCGTTCATTCATTGGGATGGTGAGGGCCACCTGGTGACCCTCGCCCCGTCACGCGCCGGGAAGTCGGAAACGACGATCGTTCCGAATCTGCTGCGCTATCGAGGGAGCGTGATCGTCCATGATCCCAAGGGCGAGCTGTACGAGTTGACGTCCAAGGAACGCGCCAAGTTCGGCCCGGTCTATCGGATCAATCCGTACAACGTCGGCACCCATTCCGATAAAAACCTCTTCCCGCAGCACGGCTTCAATCCGCTGTCCGGGCTGGCAGGCTTCGGCGATGCTCGAGAGCTCGCCGGGCGCCTGTTTCCTCCAGACCCCCGCTCACCCGCGTTCTTTATAGAGGACGCGATGACGTTCATTCCGCCGCTGATCTGGTTCGCAAAAAGCTGCCTGGACCCGTCACAGGCGAACCTCTACCACGTGTGCAAACTGATGGCGGCCGGTCCGATTTACCTCCGCGATCAGGTTCTGCCGCAGATGGAGCGCTCCGGCATCCCGGAAGTGGTTAGCGGAGCACGGGCCATCCGCGGCAAGTACGCCGGCAACGATCGGGGCGAGCAGATCCCGACGGGTCTGCAGACCTTTTTTTCAACCTGCAACACCAAGCTGATGTTCTGGCTTGATGGCGCACTGGGGGATTGTGTCCGGCGCAACGACGTGGATTTCGCCGCGCTCAAACGTGGCAGTGGCGTTCCAGACCAGACCGTCACGGTCTACGTGACCCTGCCATTCCGGATGATGAAAACGTCGGCGCCGTTCCTCAAAATGGCGTTCACGAGCGCTCTGACGGCAATGGAGGAGGGACCGCCGCCACCGATCCCAGTGCTATTCCTCATCGACGAGTTTCTGGCCTTGGGGCCATTCCCGGAGTTTGAAAGCGCCCTCCGCGAGGTTGGCGGCTACGGGGTGCGTCTGTGGTTCTTCCTGCAGGAGATCGGCAAGCTGCAGGAGCATTATCCTGGCACAAGCTGGCAGGCATTCTTCAACACGTCGGTCAAGCAGTTCTTCGGCATCAACGAGCCTTTCACTGCCGAGCTGATCAGCCGGTTACTGAGCAGCCGCACCGTGGCGCTGCGCAGCACCAACGAGAGTGCCAATCTGTCGGCGCAAATGGGCCGCGACAACGGCTCGGCCGGCGTCAACGTCTCCTCTGGGGAGAGCATCAGCCTGCACGGGCGCCCACTGATGACGCCCGATGAAGTGACAGAACTGCTGAGTGCCTGGAATGACGATAGCACACGCGCCAGCATCGTGCAGATGAGCAGCCCACCCCGACCGGTGCAGGCGAAGCTCGCCAGTTACAAAAAGAGCGGCACCTGCATGAAGCTCGTCGGCCCTTGGATGGGGCCGGTAGGATCCAAGGGGGGCTATCCGGCATGAACGAGAACCAGACGACATCGTCCGTTTTGAGCGGAGCAAAGCTCAGCCGGGCCTCATGGAGCACACCGATCTGGATGACGCTGTGGCTGGTCGTGTTGGCCTATGCCGTTAGCTACATCATCGCCGGCTACATGGGGCAGCCAAACAGCTGGTGCCGACGCTGCGCGCCGACGCCGGCCTGGAACGTCCTACGTGATCAGATCGGGCTGCTGACCCCGTTATGGTGGGGCTTGGGTGTATCCGCGTTTGGCATGGCCATCGGCCTCTCGGCCATGGTCGCGGCCGAGGAACGGACCCAGAAGGCCCTCAATTTTCGCTTCCTGGACAACGACCACACACTGACCCGGCGGGTTCACACCCTCGCCGCGAGGCTTGATCTCCCGCCGCCACGAGTCGGCATTATGAATGCCGCCAACGCGTTTGCTGTTGGAACGGACCGACGCTCCGCCGCCGTCATCCTTGGGGTGCCGCTCATCAACAGCCTGCGCACGGACGAGCTCGATGCGGTGATCGGACATGAGCTCGGGCATATCGCGAGCGGGGACATGCGCGGCATGGTCTTCGCTGAGGGCTATCAGTCGATGTTTGGAGCGTTCTTCGCGACGATCGGCATCATCATCCAGATCCTGCTCAGCGTCGCCCTGAAGTCGGGCCATGCGGGCGGCGGGACTGCACCGCTTGTCAACGCCTTCACCACGCTGGGCCGGGTGCTGTTCGGCTTTGTCGGCGAGGTCCTGACAAAGGGATTGTCCCGCAAGCGCGAGTTTTATGCCGATGCCATCGGTGCGGCCGTGACGTCGCCAGACGCCATGACCCGGGTCCTGCAAAGGCTCGAAGGCCTGCCCGTGAAAGCCACCCCCGCTGAAAACAAGTACGCCTACCTGATGTTCAAGGGCAGAGGCGGCGATCTGTTCAGCACTCATCCAAGCACAGCTGACCGCATCGCAGCCCTCCAGTCCGGGGCTTATCTCACCCGTATGAAGGCAGCCCACCTTCGGTCGCAGCCGCACGGCAGGACCGGTCAACGTGGCCTCAGCCCGACGCCTGCAGCCGTGCCGGCGAAAAAGGATCGAATCGAGCCGACGTTCTAGCAACGGCCGCGCCGCACCAGGGGCCTCATTGCCGGCCCCTGGACCCCGCTAGGATGTTCTCGAAGGGATCGGGTTTCTGTGCGAGACTGGCTCCACGGTACAGCCAGGGATGGCGATGACCGTGAAGGGATCGACGGCCATCTCGGCAACGGGGTGGCCATCACCGTTTACGGCATACGGTAAACCGTAAACGATGGACCTCACGCTTTGCCGGGGCGTTAGGCGAGCATGGATGGATCCTTCGACCTCGCACGCTTCGTTGACGCGCAACGCGGCAGCTATGACCAGGCGCTGGCCGAACTGACCGCCGGCGCCAAGCGCAGCCACTGGATGTGGTTCATCTTTCCGCAGCTGGCGGGCCTTGGTGCGAGTGCGATGGCGCAGCGCTACGCGATCGGCAGCCTCGATGAGGCGCAGGCCTACCTGCAGCACCCGGTTCTGGGCGAGCGCCTGCGGGCCTGCACGGCGGCGGTCAACGCTGTCACGGGGCGGACCGCGCACCAGGTGTTCGGCTCCCCCGACGATATGAAATTCCGCTCGAGCATGACGCTGTTTGGGCGCGCAGACCCGGCGTTCAGCCAGGCGCTTGCCTGCTATTACGACGGTGCGGAGGATCCACGGACCCTCACGCTGCTCGGCCTCACAGGGTGAGTGGCAAAGGAACAGCACGCCAATTACCGTTTAAGGTTTACCGTAAACGGCAAGCTGAAACGCTCGGGAAAGCCGGCCCCAAATTGGCGGTTTTTGGCGGCGCGCGGCGGGAACACCGGCCCCAGTTTGCCGCCATGCTCGCGCAAACCAGCGGCGCACTCCTCCCCCCGGAAAGCCGGCCCCAGATTTGGGTCGGGCGGCCGCGGGCGAACGTCAACGGGCTGGGCAGCGCCCCACCTTCCGGGGTTTACGCGGTCGCCGTGCGACCGCACCATCACTCCACCGCGCTCTGCGCGGTGACAAAGCCTCTCAGGAGGGCTGTAGGCGGTTTTTTTGGGCTTCAGCGTTCCGCTGTCGGTTCTGCCTCCCCGGACGCTTCCTGGGGCCGCTCAGGTGGCCTGTGCCACTCACACACTCGCAGAGCCCTTCTTTGGCCGCCGATAGGCGGCCTCAATGTGAAGTCAGCCGCTGGAGGCGGCTTCCTTATCGGGTGGGGGAGCGGGTTTTTGGCGAAGCCAAAAAGGGGCGGGGTCTGTGCCTGCACAGACAGATCCGGTGATGCACAGCTCTCCCACAAGGTTCTCAACGGGTCTGTCTTTGAACCCCTTCTCCACAGGGTTGCGTCTCTTTAGGTCTCTTTAAGATATCTATATAAAAAGTCTTTATGAAAATTCATGTTTGGTGACAGTGCTTTAGATCATAAATTTGGGGCCAGGATTCCGGTAAATTGGGGCTGCACTTCCCGAATTTGGGGCCGCACTTCCGGCAATTTGGGGCTGCACTTCCGGCAGCCTCTCCGCTTATCCACAGCCCGGCATCCGGGTGCAGGCGAGCCCGCATAAGCCGGTTTTCCGCGGAAATCTGGGGCTGCTGTTCCCAAGGCCTGAATTGGCGTCAACAAGGCCCGGTAGGCTCCTGCCCTGACGGCGAAAGGGCCGTCGATCGGAGGTATTTTGGGGCCGGTGTTCCGCCCTGACATGAGCAATCACAGCCACTTAGCCGTATCCTCTGGGGCACAGCAGACCTGTAGCTGCCCAGACGCCAATCTGGGGCTGGCTTTCCGGCACGAGTATAACGATTGCAATGACTTAGTCGCGAACGATCTCGGCAGACCTCTCCCCTGCCCGGATCCCTGGCAAACCGATTTTGGGGCTGGATTTCCGCTTCGGCGTGAGCGTTACCAAGGGTTTAGGCGGTTAGCTGGGCTGCGGCCTGTCCAGCGGCACGGGCCAGATCCATCTCAAGCTGGGTCGGCGCCGCGTGGGTGTAGTGGTAGCGGCGGGATTTGCGCCAGCCGGAGCCGGTGATCTCCTCGCGCCAGTCCTTGAGCCCGCCGGCGGCGACCATGTCGTTGAAGGCCTGCCGGCAATCCTTGCGGAACTGGGCGCGCGTGGCGCTGGTCTCGCGCTCGGACCAGAGCTCGCGGCCGGCGAGCTGGGCGAGGCGGTCCTCGTCGATCCATGCAAAACCGGGCTGGCTGTCGATGAACGGCCAGAACGTCTTGGCGTGATCGCCCTTGAGGCGGAACTGCACGTCGGCGTTGATGCTGACCAGATGCGCCTTCTCAATCATCTGCAGGACGCTTGGGCCGTAGCGCACGGTCACGGTGCTATCCAACTGGGCGCCCCCCCAGTTGACCTCGGTGATCAGCGACGCGGCGCTGCCGCGGGTATCCGGTAGGGCACCGATCGAACGGGATTTCTTGATCTTGTCGAGCTCGGCCAGCGAGCGGCCCTCGTGGATCAGCACGCTGACCTGCTGGATCTCCCGGAACACGTGGATGAGGCTCAGCAGGTTGTTGACGTGCTCGGTGCGGCCCATCACGCGGATCAGCTCGCGCCAGGTGGTGCGCGTCTCGTAGTAGGTCTGGGTTGGCGCGATGAAGGTGCCCGGCCGATAGTCCGGGTTGGGGATCGAGACCTTTTCGCGCTTTAGGCGAAACAGGGCGTAAATCGCATCACGGTGCTGGCTGCCGAGCTCCCTGCCCTTCACCTCGACCACTGAGTAGCCGGGTACCTCGTAGACGCGGGTGAAATTGCTGTCGGTGATCAGGTTGACCTTGCGCGGCGCGAACGCCGAGGTCCGCGCCAAGCGGTCCGGCATCACGGCCGGGTTGCGCCGGCCGCGCCGGTTTTTGAGCGTCCGCTCGCGGCGCGCGAGGCGCTGCTGTTCTTCAGGCGTGAGCGGGCGTCCGGTCGTCATGGCTGCGACTCAGGCTAAGGCAGAACGGGAACAGTGGCACCAAAATTCGGGAACAGCAGCCCCAAATTTCTGCCTGCCTGTGCATCACGCCGCATACAATCCGAGGCCAGCGCGACACCCGCCACGCCATGACGCGGTGTACATCCGAGCCTCCGTCCCGAGAAAAGTAAACGTCCGATCAGCGGTTTAGCGCAATACCGTTTACGGCTTACCGTAAACGGTAAGCGGGTTACTTCTTGGCGAACTCCGCCAGGGACGGCTGCCCGTATTTTTCGAGGACCATATCCAGCCCCTCACGCAGGTAGCTGTTCACGTCCCGGTCGTGCTCGATGCACATCATCTTAAGACGCTTGCTCGCGGCCGGGGGCACGTAGGCGGTCAGCTTGACCGTCGGAGTGCGGGCCGCCGCCGCCGGATGGCGGACGATTTCGGCGGAGTCCTGGCTGCTGCCGGCAGTCTCGTCCTGCGACGCGTAACCGCCGAGCGCGGCTTCAAGCGACGCGGGTTTCTTGGCCATGCTGTTTTCCTTCCATGCGGTTGAGCGCCCACTGCAGCAGTTCGCGCACCTCGGCGGCGGCCTTGCTGTTGGTGTCGCGTTCGGTGACCCCCTGCCCTGTCGCCAGCGCGTCCATGTGATCGGCGCGCATGGCGAGCGGCGTGCTCGCGACGGCGCCAGATAGCTGCAGGACGCGGAAGGCGTCGCTGGTGCGGATCGAGCGGCCCGGCGGGCACTGGTTCAGGACGTAGGAGAACGGTTTGTCGAGGCGGGCGATGCTGCGCACGGTCGGCCGGGCCGCCTCGATGTCGGCGATGCTGGGGCGAGCCGGGATCAGGCACAGGTTGGCCACTTGGATCGCCGCGGTCGCTGCCGGCGTATCGACACCGGGGGTGTCGATGATCACCAGCTGGACCCCCTGCTTCTTCAGCAGGCCCATGGCGACCTCGAGCTGACCGGACTGGAGAGCGTTAACCTCGGGGCCACCCTCGGCCTCGCGGCGCTCGTACCAGTTCTTGGCGGTGCCCTGCGGGTCGAGGTCGATGATCGAGGTTTTAATCCCCCGCTCTTCGGCCGCGACGGCAAGCGAGACGGCCAGGCTGCTTTTGCCGGTGCCGCCCTTCTGAGTGACGAATGCGATGACGTGCATGGCGGCCATCCTTTCCGAAGGCGACGCTAACCGCAAGCCGTTAACGGTTTACCGCAAACCGCATGCCGCAAGCGGTGTGCCGTAAACGGCACACCGTAAACCGTTTACAGTTTACGGTAACGGCTGGAACAAGCCTTAGTGACGGTTGTCGGTCGGAAGTGCATTGGCTGGCCATGCAGATCGCTAGGGTGAAGCGGTTTACCGTTTGCAGTAAACCGTAACCAATTCCTGCCAACAACTTAAGGCCGGAAGGCGGCTGACGGCACCTCATACTGGGTGCCTTCCCATGGAACGAACCTCTTACCGTTTACCGTAAACGGTTTGCCGTACATCGCTGCCAACCAAAAACCTGCCGCAAGTGCGGGCAGGAGCGGGGACTCTCGCCACCGCTCCGGTGTACCTCGGAACCAGCAGCCCGTCAGATCGGGCTTGATTGGTAACGTATATGGTACTATGTTGAATGGAGATCAGGGAGTTTCTGGACAGCCGTGGCGGCAGTCCGTTCGCCAGCTGGTTCGATGACCTGGATGCCCAGGCGGCCGCCAAGGTGACGGTGGCGCTGACCCGGATGGAGCGGGGCAACCTCTCCAACGCCAAGGGCGTCGGGGGAGGGGTCCAGGAGTACCGGATCGACTGGGGGCCCGGTTACCGTGTCTATTTCGGACAGGACGGGGACACGCTGATCATTCTGCTATGTGGCGGCACCAAGCGCCGGCAGCAGGACGACATCGCCGAGGCGCAGGCGCACTGGGCGGAATACAAACGACGGAAAAAGGAGGAGGGGTGATGGCCCTGACCCGGAGCTTCAAGGACACCGTGAAGGCGCGCGCCGAGCGCGACCCGGCGTTCCGCGACGCCCTGTTGACCGAGGCGGTCGATCAGTTTCTGGCCGGCGACCTTGAGACCGGCAAGGCGGTCCTCCGCGACTACATCAACGCGACGATCGGCTTCGAGCGCCTAGCCGAGGAGACTGGCTCTTCGTCCAAAAGCCTGATGCGCATGCTCAGCCCCACCGGCAATCCGACCGCCAGCAACCTCTTCAGCGTGCTGAGCTCAGTGCAGAAGTCCGCGGGCCTTCATCTGGCGGTCGCTGCAAACCGTTAGCCGGATTTGAAAGGTAGTGAACCGTGTCGGTGCGAGAGTGCTGCCGGACACACCATTGCAGCAGCCTCTGCTGCTGAAACTCTTGAGCATGTGCATCCGTACCTGCCTCATCATCGCAGCACGTGGTGACGCTCAAATGGCATTTTGAGCGTCTGATACAGCATGTCCAGATTCATCCCTGAGAGGAATTTTCTTTTTTTTGACAGGAACTTAGACAGAAGTTTGGTCTTCCCTCAGAGTTGGATCGGCAAGGCCGGTCTCTGCAGGAGAGAACGAATGAACAAGCGCAGCCTTACCCTTGCTGCTGCGGCTCTGCTCGGCGGACTGGCCATGAGTGCCGGGGCGGCATCGGCCGCTCCCCTGTCCGTCAACACGGTCCAATCTGATCCCTCTCTCGTGAGCACCGTGCAGATGACGCGCATGGAGCGACGGATGATGGAACGCCGCATGATGAAGCGTCGGATGATGGAGAGGCGGATGGATCGCCGTATGGACCGGCGGCGGATGATGGAGCGGCGGATGGACCGTCGTATGATGAACCGCATGTAATCTTGGCAATTGGGGGCTCTGATCGGAGCCCTCAATCCGACGCTGGATTTAAAAATCTGCAAAATAGCGCTTGTTCAGCTCGTGAAGACCGCTTATGTCGCAGGTCCTGGACGACAAAAAAGGCCGCCCCGGTGAGGGAGCGGCCCGAAGTCTTGGGAGGAAACGCCCCGAAGGGGCACGGGACCGCGACGCCATCGCGATCTCGCATAATGCAAAATTAGATAGCGCGCCGCACAACGCAACCCGTACTTTGGTTGCTTTCCATGCATGGGTGGAGCAAATCGCCTCGCGAGGTGCGCTACCACACCATAGTTGGCTTGGCAGCTAGGCACCCTCCGGTGCCTGACGATCCTGATCCAACTGCTGCAGCAGTGCCGCCAGACGCGGATCAAGCTCCTCATCCAATACCGGGTCAAAGAGAGCCTGCAGCTGTCGCCCGAGCCGCAAGCGGATGCGCGCATCCAGAACTGGCCCTTCCGCGGCCGGTGAGGAAGGCAGCGGGAGCGTGTCCAGCTTGGAGGTCATGGTCACAAAATTGTGATTAAGTCTTAACAAACAAGCCGGCAAAATCACGCACAACATATGATGGTGATATAAGATCTATCCTATGTTTGGTTCGCGAGAATTATTTCCGATGACTCCGCCCATCCGTGCACACTCGGCCTGTAGATCGGACAGGTAGCTGGTGAGCCGTCGCTTCACGGCGGGATCAGCGCAAGAGACGGTGAGGGGAACCGGCAGGGCGTGACTCGGCAGGGTGTAGATGACCGATTCCGCGTATTGAGCCGCCTTGCGCTCCACGTTGGCGGCCAACAAGCGGATGCCTGTGGGGAGTCCGATCGAGATGGTGATGGTGACCACGGTGCTCTCCGAGCCCTCGGCTGCTGTCTGGCAACCCCTGTCGATCAGCGAGGTTGCCGGCTAAGCCGTATGTATTATTCAGCGCCGGATTGATCCCTCTGCCGACCGCGCCAGCTTCCTGCACAGGATGCAGCATGCTGGTGGACGGGGGAGAGCTGGGCATGACCACCAATCCATCGTGCAAACCGCCCTTCCAGGTCACGACGTACCGGGACGGTCAGGCGGTGATCATCGAAACGCTGGATACCGAGATCGCCGCCCGGACGCGGTTCGCCTCCGCAGTCGATCTATGCCGCACCCTGGATCAGGCTCACGTCCACAGCGTCGAGCTGCGGGCGAACACGGCGCATCTGATCGACAGCTGGACCTCAGTCACTCCGGACGTAGCGGAACGGGTAGGGGCCGAGGAACAGGTCGCCTAGCGCCTTCCTGTTCCGGTAGGTGAACCAGCGCTGGCGCAGGTGCTCGGCGCGGTCGTGCAGGATGTGGCATCGCTGGCAAAGCGCCTTGAGGTTCCGGGGATCGTTGTTGCCCGGATCGTGGTCGAGATGCGCGCAGGCGAGATAGACGCGCGTGGTTTCGATCACCGTGCCCGCCGGCAGACATTCCAGCGGTGCCAGCTTCAAGGGCCGCCCCCGCCCGCTGCGCCAGGTTTGCGCCGTCGCGTCCCACCAGCGGCCATCGCCCAGGTGGAACACCAGCTGGCCGTGCGGTCGGCCGCAGCCCTCACAGCAGCCCTTGGCCCGGCCGAAGCGGATCACGTCGGACAGCTGCGCCCAGTCAATAGGGTAGAAAAACCGGTTCTCCGGACGGATCGGCATCGCGTCAGCCCTCCGGACGCGCCTGGCTGCGCGCACGTGCCTGCGGGAAGTAGGTGTAGAAAGTCCGCGCCGAGACGCCGAGACGCTTGGCGATCTCAGCGATCGGGATGGTGCCGGCGTCGATCATCGCCCGGCCGGCGGCGAGGTCGGCGTCGGACAGCCGCCGCGGGCGTCCACCCTTGCGGCCCCGTGCCAGGGCGGCCTTGAGGCCGGCGTGGGTTCGCTCGCGGTTGAGATCCAGAAAGTACTCGGCGATGGTGCCGAGGAAGTTGAACATCATCCGCCCGGTGGCGGTCTCGGTGTCAACCTGCTCGGTGAGGGACCGCAGCTTTACGCCGCGCTCCTGCAGCATGTGCGCGGTATCGAGCATTTCGCGGAGAGAGCGGCCGAGGCGGTCGATCTTCCAGACCACCAGCTGGTCCTCAGTGCGCAGGAAATCCAACGCGCCCTCGAGGGCCGGGCGCTTGGTGCCGGCGCGCCCACTCTCCTTCTCCTCGAAGATCCGAGAGCAGCCGGCGGCCTTCAGGGCATCGCGCTGCAGGTCCAGGTTCTGGTCCTCAGTCGAAACGCGCGCGTAGCCGATCAGCATGTGAAGATTGTACGAAAAGACCGTTTTCCGCACAATAGTTTTCTTCACATATTTTCTTCACGCAAACGGGGCTGTTTCGGGTGCCGCGGGAGGGGGCTTGCGCTTATGTGCAGAAAACGGTCGTTTTCCGCACACTCGGAGCGCAGAAGTTCTGGGGCAGATTTCTGCAATAAGAATGGCCAACGATCGCAAGGCGGCCGCGCCGTTGCGAAAGTCCTGATTTCTGAACGGCGGACCGACCTTCCAACTAGTAGGCCGCGCTACGCTCGATGCCCGCTCGGGCGTGCCCTAACTTAGATCAATACCGTTCCTGAAGCGACCGATGAGGGCGTGTCGAGTAGGCCATGAACACGACAGTTCGATCCGCGCTCCCAGCAGGCGATGGCCGGCGGCTCGATAGTATTCACGACCTCTTCACCGGCAGCATGCGGGAGCGCGAATTGCCGAAGCGGTATGACGTGCTGCGCCCCGATGATGCGCATCAATCCGCCTACATGCTACTGACGGGCTACGCTAGCCGCTACCGGCTGATGAGCGACGGACGGCGGCTGATCACCACGATCTTGGTACCAGGCGATGTCTGCGATTTCGGCTTCCTGACGAACAGTCGGGTGAGAAGGCCTGTCGCTACACTCACCCCTTGCCGGATTGGAGAGATTTCCTGCAACCCGCTGCCGGATAGCGCAAGCTGGCCGGGTCTGGCTGCCGCGCTGCTTCGGCGCATGCAGCGGGACGACGTGATCGCGGACGAGCGGATGCTGACTCTTGGCCGTCGCAACGCCGTCGAGGCTCTGGCGCATCTGTTCTGCGAACTGCGCGAACGACTTTCAGCGGTCAAGCTGGCGACCGCCGACAGCTTCGCGCTGACCATCGCGCAGGATGACATGGGCGATACGCTGGGTGTCACCTCGGTCCATATCAACCGGTCGCTGAAAGTCCTGCGCGAGACCGGCCTGATAACGCTTGAGCACGGTACCCTGACGATCCATGACCGTGCAGCCCTCGAGCGGCTGGCGCACTTCGATCCCGCCTACTTGCGAGACGAGCAGGATTAGTCTGCCGGCGGCTCAACCTGCCATTCGCCCACGAGGTTGAGTTCCGCGCTGTAGAGCACGGTGCCGCTGGCATCCCGAATGCGCGCGCTGAATGTGTGCCGATCACCATCCAGGAGCTTATCGCGGGCCATCTCGGGTAAGACCCCGTGGGCAGCACGTCGCGCCGCCTCGGCGTCGGGCATATCTTGCCCAGTCTCGTCGTAATGGCGAAAGTCACCATCGTCGGTGTCGAAATAGTAGCGCGGCACATGGCTCTCCGCTGCAATAAGGCGGGAGCGCGCGTCTCTCTCAGCCACCGACGCCCGAAGCCGTGGTCAGTGATACCTACCCCATACATGTATTCAAACCGCATCGCAATAACTTATGTTACGTAGAGATAAACCTCTAATCGACTTGTAAATAACTTCAGTTTGCGGCGAGAAGTCGAATATTCGCCAATCCACAACGAGCTTAGCCGCTCGTAAATCCTGGGCTATGCGGGTCCTAGCTCAAACTTCTGCCGCTGGGGTCGTCATAGGGCTTGTAAGAAACCTTCATATAGCGCACAGCTCGGGTATGGCCGTGCGCAGAACCATCACCGTATCGATCACTCAGGAGCAGGACGACCTGATCCGGGCGTGTCTAGCATCCGGCCGCTACGCGAGCACGAGCGAGATCATCCGGGCGGCTCTGCGTCAGCTCGAACGTGACGAAGCCGCCACGCGGGACGTAATCCGGTCGAACAAGCCCAAGAGCAGCGCCACCCGTGTCTGATGCCATCGATCATCAGCATCCCTTCCTGATTGGGGGTGGCACAACCGGCGCGGAAATTCGCGCCTTCGACTGGCCAAGCTCACAGCTCGGCCCCATCGACAGCTGGCCCGAAGCGCTCAAGGTCGCGCTCGCCACCATGCTTGCGTCCCCACAGCCAATGTTCATGGCCTGGGGGCCGGAGCTTATTGTTTTTTTCAACGATAGCTATCGGCCAATTCTAGGTCAAAAACTTGCTGGGGCCGTCGGTCTACCCTTTGCACAGCTATGGGCTGATGTTTGGGAGGAAATTGAACCCATTGTGCAGCGAGCCCTGGCTGGTGAGGGTTCGTCTTTCAAGAATATGCCGCTGACGATGCGGCGGAATGGCTACCCGGAACAGACCTGGTGGTCGTTCACCTACATGCCGCTCCGGGATGGATCTGGAACGATCCAGGGCATGCTCTGCACCACGAATGAAACCACGGCTGAAGTTCAAGCCGCGGCGGCACTTCGGCAAAGCGAACAGAGGCAGCGCGACTTGTTACAACAGATGCCCGGCTTCATCGGCGTGACGACCGGTCCCGATCACGTCTACGAGTACGTCAACGACGCCTTTGTTGCGATCTCCGGGCCGCGCCAGTTCATCGGCCGGAGTATGCGCGACGTTTTCCCGGAACTCGAAAGGCAAGGGTACTTCGAGCTGATCGATCACGTCTATGCGACCGGCGAACCCTACGCCGCCAGAAACATACCATTCCGGCTGGCCGGTGAGGTGCGGGACCGCTTCACCGACCTCACCTATCAGCCGATCCGCAACGACGCCGGCGCGATCACCGGCATCTTCGTGGGTGGGTACGAGGTCACCGAGCAGAACCGTGCCTCTCAGGCGTTGCGAGACCTCAACGCCGATCTGGAGCGCAAGGTCATCGAACGGGCGCTGGCGCGGGGCCGGACTTGGCAGGTCAGTCCCGACCTCTTGGTGGTGATCAACCATCAGGGGACGTTCGAGGTTTTCAACCCGGCCTGGACCGCGACGCTCGGCTGGTCCGAGCAAGAGCTCACCGGCTTGGCCTTCGCCGACCTCGTGCATCCCGATGATCAGGCTGCAACACAAGCCGTGTGGCTGGATGCGGTCGAGCGCGGGCTGCCGGCCCTGCGCTTCGAGAACCGCTATCGGCACAAGGACGGCAGCTACCGCTGGCTGTCCTGGGTCGGTGTGCCGGATGACGGCAAGGTCTACTGTTCGGCGCGGGACATTACCGCCGAGCGTCAGCAGGCGGCGGAGCTGCGCCTGCATCGGGACATCGTGCAATCGGACACGTCACCGATCCTGGCGTTCGATCACGATTGTCGGGTGTTGGCGTTCAACCGGGCACACGACGAGGATTTCCAGCGGGTCATGGGCCGCCGCCAAGCGATTGGCGACGTGCTGCCGGAGCTGTTCCCGGCGGAGCAGGCGACCGCCCTCAAGGGGCTAATGGATCGCGCGCTTGCGGGCGAGCGGTTCGTGATCATCGGGGACTTCGGCGATCCCGGCCGAGTGATGCCATCCTGGGAAATCACCTACACACCGCTGTACGACGCGGATGGGCAGGTGATCGGGGCGTTTCACCACGCCAGGGACATTTCTGAGCGGAAACTCGCCGAGGCCAACCTAGCCTCTACCGAGGATGCCCTGCGCCAGTCGCAGAAGATGGAGGCGGTCGGCCAGCTCACCGGCGGCGTCGCGCACGACTTCAACAACCTCCTGACCGTGATCAAGTCGTCCACCGACCTGCTCAAACGCCCCAACCTCGCTGAGGAGCGGCGCACCCGCTACATTGCGGCGATCTCCGATACGGTGGACCGTGCCGCCAAGCTCACCGGCCAGCTCCTCGCCTTCGCCCGGCGGCAGGCGCTCAAGCCTGAGGTATTTGCAGCCGGCACCAGTGTGCGCAACCTCGCCGACATGATGCGGACCCTGACCGGCTCACGGGTGCAGATCACCACCGAACTGCCGGACGTCCCCTGCTACGTGAACGCCGACGGCAGCCAGTTCGATACCGCGCTGGTCAACCTCGCGGTCAACGCCCGCGACGCCATGAACGGCGAGGGCAAGATCACCATTACGGTGTCGGCGGTCGATGCCGTTCCGGCAACCCGTGCCCATCCAACCGTTCCGGGCGCCTACGTCGCAGTCTCGCTGAGTGATACCGGTACCGGCATTTCAGCCGAGATGATCGAGCGCATCTTCGAGCCGTTCTTCACCACTAAGGGAATCGGCAAGGGCACGGGTCTCGGTCTTTCGCAGGTGTTCGGGTTCGCCAAGCAGTCCGGCGGCGACATTACTGTGGCGAGCACCCTCGGCGAGGGCACCACGTTCACGATCTATTTGCCGCGTGTGGCTGCACCGAGACAGGCGAAGGCCGTCGAGGAGCTGGAGGCCCTGGCCGATGGACAGGGCACGTGCGTGCTGGTGGTCGAGGACAACATCGATGTCGGCACCTTCGCGGTGCAGACCCTGAACGATCTCGGTTACAGCACCATCCTTGCCGCTGACGGCACCGCGGCGCTGGCCGAATTGGCCAAAAACGCCGACCTGTTCGACGTGGTGTTCTCGGACGTGATGATGCCGGGGATGAGCGGGATCGAGCTGGGGGAGGAAGTCCGCCGCCTCTACCCCGACCTGCCGGTGGTGCTGACCTCCGGCTACAGCCATATCCTGGCGCAGAACGGCACCCACGGGTTCGAATTGCTGCACAAGCCGTACTCGGTCGAGCAGCTGTCGCAGGTTCTGCGCAAAGCTGCCGCCGGGCAGCGCCGCAAGCGGCCTCTCAGCAAGTAGCTTGACCGTGGGCTAGCCGTCAGAATTCTTGGGTTTTGAGGATTGTGCAATCCGTCAGCATCGTGCGGCGGTCGCGTGCTGGAACGATCGTCTTGACCCGTGATAGATTTGTCACCTCAATGACAACCGGAACACGCAGCCATCCCGGCACCGGACCGACAAGCCTGACCGCTGGCAAAGGGTGGTGGTCCCGCTCGGCCGCCCTGCGGCGCACGTCCGGTGCGCAGTCGGTCCTGGAGCGCATCCGGGCCGTCGTGGTGGCTGCCCGTCCTTCCGCCGCCGTGCGCTATGGCCTGGCGGCATTCATCATCGTTGGCATCGCACTGCTGCGATCCTTCCTGTTCGCCAGCTTCCCCGGCTTCTTCCTGTTCACGCCGGCGATTGTCGTCATCGCGCTGGTCCTCGGAGGCGGCGCGGGGCTGCTGGCGAACCTGCTGGCGACGGTCTGCGTCGGTTTCGTGTTCCTCGACATCGAGCCGGTCGGCACGCTCTCTCCCGCCCAATGGGCCGTCACCACACTCTTTGCTGCAACCAACCTCGGGCTGACGGGCCTCGTAGTTGCCCTGCGCATAGCGTTGGTCGCTGCCGATACCTCACAGGCAAGCCTTTCGCGCAGCGTCGTCGCAACCGTTGAGCGTGAGGCGTTCCTGACCAGCGTGTTGGCCAGTTCGACCGATTGCATCAAGGTGCTCGACCTCGACGGCAAGCTCACCTTCATGAGCGAAGGCGGCCAGCGGGTGATGGAGGTCAGCGACTTCAACGCCGTCGAGGGCTGCCCCTGGCCGGATTTCTGGACCAGCAGCGGCCATGCGGAGGCGGTCGCCGCGCTTGCTGGCGCGCGAGAAGGACGCAGCAGCGATTTCGTCGGTAGGGCCAGCACGATGCAGGGCACGCCGAAATGGTGGCACGTTGCGGTTAGCCCGATCCGGGGTGCCGACGGCCGGCCCGACCGCATCCTGTCGGTTTCGCGCGATATCACGGCTCTGCGCGAGAGCGAGGCGCGGGCAGAGGTAAACGCCGAACGCGTGCGTCTCGCGCTGGCGGCCGGGGCTATCATCGGCACGTGGTTCTGGGACATCCCATCAGACCGGTTCACCGTGGACGAAGCGTTCGCAACCAATTTTGGTCTTGATCCGGCACTTGGTCGCGAGGGTATCCCGCTCGCCCAGATCGTCGAGACCGTGCATCCCGACGACCAAGCGAAGCTGGCTGCGGCCATCGCAGAGGCGATCGAACGAGGCGGGCGCTACGCTCACCAGTACCGCGTGCGCCGCCGCGACGGGCAATATTACTGGCTGGAGGCCAACGGTCGCGTCGATCTCGCCCCCGACGGTAGGCCGCTGAGCTTCCCCGGTGTCCTCCTCGACATCGAGGAGCGGCGCGCCGCAGAGGAGAACATGCGCCTGCTCAACGGCGAGCTGGCGCACCGGCTCAAGAACGTGCTGGCCGTGGTTCAGTCCGTCACCCGGCAGACCCTGCGCAACGCCAGCGACGTACAGACCGCCAGCGAAAACCTGTCGGCGCGGTTGGTCGCCTTGGGCGCGGCGACCGACGTGCTGACCAACGCCTCGTGGCGGTCGGCCGATCTTAAAGAGCTGGTGGAGCGTGCCTTGGCCCCGCACGGTCAGCTCGGCCAGCGCATCCTGCTCGACGGGCCATCCGTGACCCTGCAGCCGCAGGTCGCGGTGTCCCTGGTGCTGGCCCTGCACGAGTTAGCAACCAACGCCGCCAAGTATGGTGCGCTGTCGAACGATGCCGGCACGGTGGCGGTCGATTGGCGGGTGGATGGCGAGGGACCGGAGGCACGATTCCATCTCACCTGGCAGGAGCGCGGTGGCCCGCCCGTGCAGGCGCCGACCCGCCGCGGGTTCGGCAGCACGCTGATCGAGCGCTCCTTGAAATCCTATTTTGGCGGTACGGCGGTCACGGAGTTTCAACCGGAAGGGCTGGTGTTTACCCTGGATGCCCGTATGGGCGATGCCGCCCTGGGCAACGGAAAGAAGGCGTAACATTGGGTCAGAGCACACCGATCGGCAGTAACACGATCCTCATTGTCGAGGACGAAGCGCTGCTGCGTTTCGACATGATCGAGTTCTTCGAGGATCGCGGCTGGCGGGTCTACGAGGCAGAGCGCGCCGAGCAGGCAATTGCCTTGCTCGATCGGCATCAGAACATTCGAGTGGTGCTGACCGACGTGCAGATGCCTGGCAGCATGGACGGCCTCAAGCTCGCCCATTACGTGCGTGAGCGGTTCCCACCTACGCTGCTGTTTGTCGTTTCTGGCCATGCTCCACTATCAGCTAACGCGTTGCCGGCACGGGCGACGTTCATCCCCAAGCCGTTCGATCTGCATCATGTACTCCGCCAGATCGAACGCAGCCCGGTCGGCTGACGAGCGACTCCAGCGCCGCACGGTTTTGATTTTCTGACACGTTATCCCGACAAGTTCGAAGGTAGGGAAAACGGTCGTTTTATGCACATAAGGTATGGACCTTTAAAACAGGATGTCAGTCCGGTTCACACATTTTGTCTCGTTAGACGCAGTATGCTTCACCGCAGATGCCAGATAATATATACAGCCTCCGTCAGTATGATCCGCAGGTAAAATGTCCCAAGTCGTACCGCCCATCACACCCGCTGAGATCAGACAGCGAGCCTATGAATTGTGGGAACGCAACCACAGTTCAGACGGCTTCGAAGTCGAATTCTGGTTGCTGGCCGAACGTGAGCTGCGTGCCGAACGGCAACGGCAGTTTCTCAAGTGCGCCCCGATTGTAGGTGAGGCACAACAATCATACTCATAGCTTGCCAATACAGGTTCCCAATCTCCTTTAAGATTTCGCCTTCATCGCAGATAGCATGAAAGGATCCTGGCCAATGGCCTGTTCGCCGTAGCCGAGAATACGCAACAATTGCTCACGGCCACGCGAGACACGGCTTTTTACCGTACCGAGCTGACAGCCAAGGATCACCGCGGCCTGTTCATACGAGGCACCGGATACGGTGACGAGCACAAGAGCTTCCCGCATCTGTGGCGATAGCTTTGCCAGTGCGGCTTGCACATCATTCACCTCAAGATAATCGGGTTGATCAGGCAGTACGGCAAGCCGAGCGGCATGGACACCATCCTCATCCTGAGCTTCGCGGATCTTGCGCTTGCTGGAGTAAAAATGATTACGCAGAATCGTAAAAGTCCATGCCTCGAAGTTCGTGCCCATTACAAAGCTCGTGCGGCTGCGCCAAGCTCGCAGCAATGTATCCTGCACCAGATCGTCGGCGACGTGGCGATCGCGCGCTATCGATATGGCATAACGCCGAAGGACAGGAACAACTTCGGTGAGCAACTTCCGAAACTCATGCTCAGAACTATTATGTAGGCCACCCAGAGCAGCATCGAGCTGAGCTAGCAGGGCGGCGAACTGAACAGAAGCAAGTTGTTCAGCTTCAGTTTCGATGAGCGCAGTTCCCAGCAGTTGGCCGAGGTGTACTCGAATAGCCTCTGATAACGCCGGTTCTTCCCCGGAAGTTTTGGCTTGCGGTACGCGGACACGATCGTTTGATGCCATGGTCATCACGAGGAGACGCCTGACGATCAGGCTTGAAACCGACTATCTCACGTTTCTGCCGGGTAGGCACATGCCTTCCAGCTTGGCTGCGATGGGCGGTTGCGTCTGGTTTCGTCACCAGCTGATTTGGCTCTGGCGTAATCACCTTTCACGCCAAAGCGGAACATGCGCCTGCAAACGCACGTCTCCCTGGCGCGGAGAGGTTTGCGGATGCAGGATATTATCGACAAGCTTGGCCAGGCCTTGCTGATGGCCGCCGGCATGGCCTGGCAGACCGGCTGGACGCTGGTGCTTGGGTTCACGATTTCGGCGCTGCTGCAGTCCGTGGTCTCGACCGAGCAGATGAAGCGGGCCCTTGGCCGCAGCGGGCCAAAGGAGATTGCTCTGGCTTGCCTGGCCGGCGCGGCCTCGTCGTCCTGCTCCTACGCTTCGGCCGCGATCATGCGGACCCTGTTCAAGAAGGGCGCGGCGCTGATCACCTCGCTGGCGTTTCTGTTCGCCTCGACCAACCTCGTGCTCGAGCTCGGCATCATCCTCTACCTCCTATTAGGTTGGCAGTTCATGGCCGGGGAGTGGATCGGTGGCATCGTCCTCATCATCGTGATGAGTCTGCTGGTGAAACTGACCTACCCGAAGACGCTGGTCGAGGCGGCACGCACCCACGAGGAGGCTGCGGGCGGCCACCAGCACATGTCGATGGCAGTGGAGGGAACGACGCTGCGGGCGCGGCTCCTCAAACCGGAAACGCGGGTCAAGGTCGCACAGAACTTCACCATGGAATGGTCGATGCTCTGGAAGGATCTGCTGATCGGCTTCCTGGTCGGCGGGTTCCTCTCGGCGTTCGTGCCGGATGCGTTCTGGAAGGCGCTGTTCCTGACCGACGCCTCGCCCTGGATCAAAATCCCGCTCAACGCGCTGCTCGGTCCGCTGATCGCGGTCGCGACCTTTGTCTGCTCGATCGGCAACGTCCCGCTGGCAGCGGTTCTCTGGGCCGGAGGAGCGAGCTTTGGTGGGGTGCTCGCCTTCCTCTACGCGGATCTGATCGTTCTGCCGCTGCTCGACACCTACCGGCGCTACCTGGGCTGGCGCATGGCTGCCTACATCGGCGGGGTGTTCTACATGACGATGGTGATCGCCGCGCTGGTGATGGACCTGTCGTTCACCGGACTGGGCTTGATCCCGTCTCACGACACCAACGTGCGGGAACAGCTGACACATTTCTCACTGAACTACACGTTCTGGCTTAACCTCGCGTTCGGCGCGCTCGGCCTGTACCTGTGGTGGATCAGCCGCCGGCACCCCATGCAGCACGGGCACGCAAGTCATGACCATGCTCATCATGGGAAAAACAATTAGCACAGCCTTTGGCTACCGCTACGCAAATTCTAAAACAATCTCACTGCAGAAAGACTCGGCCAGCAACTTAACTTTTTTCATAGCCATTTTTCGTATGTCCTCTTGCGAATGATGCGGCTCAATATCTACCTGTACAAAACCTTGAAGACGACCGTGGTCCGTGATCAATGTAAAATTAAATCGCCCGGAGCGGCTACGTATCAATAGAAAATGTGGCTTCATCGTCCATAGCCTGCGTTGATTGATCGAACCATCACGAGACAATGAAAGGCTGAAGCTAGTCGTTCCAGGAAGGGCGCGAGTCGGCGCCCTTCTCCGTGGACGCCTTACATGCGGTTCATCATCCGCCGCTGCATCATTTTCCGACGCATCATGCGACGCTCCATCATCCGCCACTTCATCATGCGGGCCCGCTTCATCATCCGCTCGGAGCGGGTCATCTGCACAGGGGTTGCCAAGGCGTGATCGGTCTGGATGCCGGGAACGGCAAGGGGGGCCAGCAGCCCGTCGGCCTCGGCCAGCTCGGCCTGAGCGATCTCGGTCGCATCACGAGCAACCTGCACATCGGCGCGGGCGCTGGCAGTTTCGGCGCGGCTCACGGCCATGTCGGCCACGTGGGCGGCCTCCCGCCTGGCTTGTTGACCACGGACCAACACGGCATCGATCCCGGCCTGCTCAAGCAGCGTTCGCAGGCGGATGATCTCCGCCTCAAGCTCTTCGCGGGTCAGCGTTTTCACGTTCGCGCATTCACCGGCTTCGGATGCCCTTCACACCACGTCCGATCTCTACCGCGGCGGCGGGTTTTCGGCAATTCGCTCAACCGTTTGTATGCTTTCGTACGGTGCCGCCATGGCGGTCTGACCCCGCATCGAAATTCTCTCGAATGGTGACTCGCTACGAGCTGCGTCAGTGAACCCGCCGACTATTCGGCAGGGGTATGGTATCACCGGCCGGTCGTCCCCAGATGCGTGATAACTGCCCGTGAGTACCCCCGCTGCCGGTGACGGTATCCTGATGCATCTGGAACGCCTTATTGCGGCTCTGGAAAGCCGCACATCCGAACAAACATCCGAGGTCATGGCTCTTGTGGAGGCAGGCGCCGAGAGCCGCGACGCGGAAGAGGCACTTTGGCGAAACGTCGACAACCTGCTCGCCTTGCGGCGTCACCAGCTGCGCACCATTGAAATGTTTCTCGGGACCGGCTTGGACGCGCAGCGCTAGGCTGGACCGCCGCGACGGGCCGCTCACGGGATTGCGCGTGGACCTTTGACGGCCGCGTGAGCCAAATCGCCGAACTTCCCCCTCGATAGAATCCTCATGCCTCACAGACTCGGTGCGCTTGCCCTCGTGGCCGAAGACGATCCGCTCGTCCGGATGGAGGCTGCTGACATGCTCGGGGATGCCGGGTTCGACGTGCTGGAAGCCAGTACCGCCCCGGCGGCGCTGGCCCATCTGGAAACCCGTTCCGGGGTGGCATTGCTGTTCACCGACGTGCTGATGCCCGGCAGCTTCGACGGGCTGGCGCTCGCCCACGAGGCCCGCCGCCGCTGGCCGGAAATGCCGATCGTCGTCGTCTCGGGCCGGGTGACACCCGGCCCGGCGCAACTGCCAGACCGGGCACGGTTCCTGTCCAAACCCTACTACGCTAGCACACTGGCCCGCGTGATCCGCGAGATGGGGGTCGGCACCTCGACAAATTGAGGTGCCCCTGCGGTCACTTATCCCCTGTCAGGACGTTACCCATCGGGACAGGAGCATTTATCCCATGCGGCTCGATGCGCTCGAAGTCATCCGCACGCTGACGCACGACATCGCGGCTCACGAGGCTTTGGCGGACAAGCTCGATCAGCTGGCGACCGAGGCTCACGACGAAGGGGCGTTCGCCAAAGCCGATGTATTCCGCTTGGTCGTGCGCGAGTACCGTTTCCGGGCCATGAAATCCCGTGGCAGCCTGGAATTCATCTCGGACAGGTATCATCTCAAATACAAATCTAAATTTTAGTTTACCATTACCGTTCTATTAAGGGCACGTGATAGCCTGGGCAACTTATCAATAGCACCTGAGGCATTTGATCCAGGGAGGATGAAGTACGGGTCAAGAGCTGACCCCTCGGCGGTCCGTCAAGGTATGCGTAGCACAAGATTTGTGAGAGTGTCGGTTCACACTGCCTGTTGGCACAGTTAGAAACTGCGAGCGCTCACACTTTGCGGCCGGTAGAAGGCCAAACGGGGTTGAAACCGCCAATCCGATCAGGCGAGAATGCATCTCGGTGTGGGGAAGGCACGGCTCCGCAAAGGTAACAGTCAGGTGCGGCTTTGGGCTATCCGACTCTCAACGAAGACGAGCGGCTGTCATTCCTGACCGAACTGCAAATCCTCGACACACCGGAGGAGCCGGTGTTCGATCGGATCGTTCAGGCCGCACGGGACCTCTTCGGCACACCCTACGCCCTGATCGACCTGATCGATCGTCACCGCGCCTGGATGAAGGCCGGCAGCGGTCACGACCGGGAGGTCGCCCGCGAGGATGCCTTCTGCAACTATACGATCCTACACGACTCGGTGATGGTCGTGCCGGACGCAAGGGCCAACCCAACATTTCGCAACAACCGCTTCGTGCAGGGCGAGCCGTATGTCCGCTTCTACGCCGGAGCCCCCCTCACCGTCGCGCCCGGCATCCGCGTAGGGGCGCTGTGCATCATCGACACGAAGCCGCGACAGTTCGATGCACGCGAGATGCGGCTGCTGACTGGACTGGCACAGTTGGTCGTCGATGAGATGTGGCTGAAGCAGGTGCTTGCCAAAAATGCGACAGAAGCTACGCGCGAACTCCATCGTTCGATCGAGGATCACGATCACACAGCTCACAAGCGCCTGAGTGGCGCGCAAATCCGAGCGGCGCGCGCGTTGCTTAATTGGTCGATCTCCGAACTCGCTGCAGCCTCGAACCTGTCGGTTAACACAATCAAGCGCATGGAAGCCCGAACGGATATTACTGACATGCGCAGCTTATCGTTTGATACGTTGTGCTCAGCCCTTGAACTCGCGGGCATTTCATTTCAAGGTAGCAGCGGTGTTGCGTTGAAATCTAGCGTGAATTGATCCAACATTTGCAAGTTATGTTCACATTAACGGTTGCTGGGCTATTTGGTCCCGAGGCAGTGCCGGGCATTGCCGGGGGGACGTGCAATGCCTTTGTTCGTGTCGGGGCTGCGTGCCCTCATGGCCGCGATCGACCAGTCGCGCGGTCGCGTCGAGTTCACCCCGGATGGGGTGATCCGCGAGGCCAACCCAAAGTTTCTTGAAATCTTTGGATACACCCATGCCGAACTGATCGGCCGACCGCACGGCATGCTTGTGCCAGCCGAAGAGCGCGACAGCCCCGACTACCAGGCCTTCTGGCAGGCTTTGCGCGCTGGCCAGCCGCAGACGCGCGAGTTCAAGCGTATCACCAAGGACGGCCGCGATGTCTGGCTGCTTGCCTCATACAACACCGTGCTCGGCGCCGGTGGCAGGGTTGGGCGGATCGTCACGTTCGCCTCGGATGTGTCCGCACAGGTGCTGCGCAGCATCGACCATGCCGGGCAGATCGAGGCGCTGCATCGTTCTCAGGCGGTGATCGAGTTCTCCCTCGACGGCACGATCCTGACGGCCAACGCCAATTTCCTCGATACCATGGGCTACCGCCTCGATGAGGTCCAAGGGCGGCACCATTCGATGTTCATTGCCCCGTCCGATCGTACCTCAGCCGAGTATCGTCGGTTCTGGGCCGATCTCGGCAGCGGTCACCATAGGGCCGGCGAGTACGCCCGGTTCGCTAAGGGTGACCGCCCGGTGTTCATCCAAGGCTCGTACAACCCGATCCGCGATCGTGACGGCAAGCTGCTCAAGGTGGTCAAGTTTGCGATCGATGTGACCGGGCAGGTGGAGGATCGCCAGCGCCGTGCCGCGGCGCGGACCGCGATTGCCGGCGATCTCGATGTAATCACCTCGGCGGCCGGGATCGCTTCGCAACAGGCGGCCCATGCCGCCCAGGCCTCGCTGCGGGTGTCCTCCGACATCCAAACGGTCGCTTCGGGCGCCGAGCAGCTCTCGGCCTCGGTGTCCGAGATCAGCATGCAGGTCACGCAGGCAGCCGAAGTGTCCGGCCAGGCAGTCGAGCAGGCCCGCCGGGCGGCCACGATCGTGTCAGGCCTCAGCACGGCCGCTCGCCAGATCGGCGATGTGGTGACCCTGATCCAGGGGATCGCGGCCCAGACCAACCTGCTCGCGCTCAACGCAACCATCGAGGCGGCCCGCGCCGGCGAGGCCGGGCGCGGCTTTGCCGTCGTCGCTACTGAGGTCAAGGCACTGGCCAATCAGACCGCGAAGGCGACCGAGCAGATCGGGGCGCAGATCACGGCAACCCAGCAGGCGACGGGCGAGGCCGTTGGAGCGATCGACGCGATCCAGACTACCATCACCACGCTGAACGAGGTCGCCAGCGCGATCTCGGCCGCGGTCGAGCAGCAATCGGCGGTCACGCGTGAGATGTCACAAAGCATGCAGACGGCTGCGCATGGGGTCAGTGCGATCACCGGCAGCCTCGATGAAATTGCCCTCTCCACCGAACGGGTCGATCTCGGCACCCGAAAGGTGCGCCAAACATCGCAGGATGCAGCCTGACCGATGACGGTAGACAGAGAGTGTCGCTTGTTTCTCGGACTGGATGGACTGGCGCCGCGACGCGCTCGGCATGACACCATTGTGGCGGTACCACGGACGCTGCCAGGCATCGCCGCGGCATCTCGGTTTTAGCAGGATCGGGTGAAAGCGCGAACCTTGGCCGTTTGAGTGCGTTGCACCTTGGCGGCTTCCTTCCAGCGACACGCTGCTGCTGCAAAGAAGGCTATGATCCACCCCACATCCCATTGGACACGCTGCCGTGCCCGCAACTCGCAAGCTACCGCCCGGTGAATTTTCTTCGAGCCTAGAAACATACCGCCAGACATCACCTCAGGAAATCTTATTCACGATATCGTTCTTCAATGCAGGTATCTACTACAGCAATACTCCGGCGACACCAGAAAATGCCCTGCATGCTTACCAGGATCTGCGAGCGAATGATGTAAGAAAGCTAAAAATCACAGATGCAGGAGGAATTGAGCTGACAGAGCAGCAACTGTCGATGATCGTGATGGTCAGGAGATTTATAAAAGAAGCAAGGTAGCTCGATTATATCAGCATAATCACACGACCAACCAAGCTCAATAGCTCAATCGCCAACCTCGAGGTCAAGGCCCGCGATGAAATGGAGGCCGAAGGCAAGCCAACCAATGCGGCCGGTCCAGTTTTGGGCACCCCGGCGATCCGCGCGCACGCGGCCGGCAAATTCGTAACAGTAACAATTCCCGCAACCGGCGGCGGTACTCACCACATCCGGGCGGCGATCTCGCGTTCCTCGGCCCCCATCACGTCCGCATAAATCGCCGTGGTGGCAATGTCGGCATGGCCAAGCCAGCGTTGCAGCAGGTTCAGCGGCACGCCCGAACGGACGGCATGCACCCCAAACCCATGGCGCAGCCCCTTGGGCGAGGCGTGCAGGCCGCAGATTTCAGCCTTTGCCATCACGTCCTTGACGTACCGCCAGGCCGTTGTGCGGCCCCACGGCCAGAACGGCCCGGCCAAGGGTACCAGCTGGCCGAGCTGGGCGGCCAGCTGGTCCGGCACCGGCACCTCCCTAACCAGCGCCCGGCCGCGCTTTTTGAGGGACCGCACAGCAACGCTGCCGTTGGGGTCGAGGTCGTCCGCCGAGAGGGCCAACGCCTCGGACAGGCGGCAGCCCGTCCACGCCAATAGGTAGCAGAACGCCCGCAGCTCCGGTGCGGTCTGGTCCGCCGCCGCGAGGAAGCGGCGGCGCTCGTCGGGGTTGAGATATTTCCGTTGGCCTCGGACGGTGTGAAGACGCCAGCTGGCTGGGCGCGCGTAGGACATGGGTGGGTCTTTCATCAAGGCCGGACATGCCGCGCAGGCCGGTCGCGGCTGGGCCTGAACCCGAATTCCCCATTCTGTTTCAGCGCCAAAAAGATCAACGCAGGCAATGATTTGCCGTGTGCCAGAATGGTCCATACCCTCAAAACCCGTACTTCAACAAGTGTAAACGCGCAACAATCTCAGATAATTAAACAGAATGGGGAATTCTGTTTCAGACATAACTTCTGAGGCAGATCATGCTCAAGATTTTGATGGGACTATTCCTGATCGTAGTCGGGGCAATGCTCTCGTTCATCCCACCGTTCATCTTCGGTATCCCCGTGCTGCTCGCCGCCGGGGGTATGATCGTCGCGGGTGTCGCCAAGCTCACCGGGCGGGCGGTCAAGGGCGGCGTCGCCGCCGCAAAATCCCTCCAGGACAAGCCCGGTCAGGCTCACTGAAGTCACGCCGCTCCACCTACCGACACGCCACGGGGGCACCTCATGAAAGCAATCCTGCTCGGCAGCGGCTTGATGCTGGCCATCGCGCATCCTGCGCAAGCACAACAAGCTTACCTCAACTGCAATCACCTCGTCTCAACCAGTGAGGATCGAATGAACGAGGCGCTTAATGCATCGGTTAGGACCGGCAAGCAGCATCCTGATTTCTGCAAAGCACAGTTTGCCGCCAACAAAGCAATCAACGATTGGCTTAAGGCCGCTGAAATCTGCCGCAGCCGCATGGCCGATTATGACAACCGGGTCGCTCAGGTCAGAGGCGCAAAGCAGACCGCCACTTATGTCATCCTGACGAACTGCAAAATCAACTGACTGATGGGCGTTGCGTAAATACCAAAAAACTCATCTATCCGGGGAAACTCTCGTTATGCTCAAGTGGCTCGCTCTGGCAGGCTGTTGCCTTGCCACTCCGGTACTCGCCGAAACCGCGTCGATCCGCACCACCAAGGACGAGGCCTCGCTGTCAAAGTGTGAACGTCTCGGCGACGTTGACGGCACCTCGTTGCTCGCCGGGCTGATGCAGAACGTCGGCTACAATCGCGCGGTTGATGAGATGAAGGACAAGACGGCAGAACTCGGCGGCACGCACTTGCTGATTTTCGACGTGTCCACCAGCAAGTTCGGGGCAAGCGCCCACGGCGTAGCGTTCCGTTGCGGGGCAAAATCGTCAGCGCGGCGGCGTTGATACAGCGCTGGATCGTCGAAGGTGAGCTGATCGGGCGAGGCGCGGCGGAGCCTGCGCAAATGGGCGGCTTGCCGCCTATGGCAGCCTTCCGCCGGACGGCTGGATCGGGGCCAAGGCCCTTGCGGCCTTGAGGCCGGTCCAGGCGGCTGGCATCCAGTGAAGAACCCGGCCGCAGGCCTCCGCCTGTCGCGATAGCGACCGTCACCGGGAGGCCGAGACTGCCCCGCAGGCTCGGGGCGTCGCCGCAGGCGGCGCGTAGGGCGCGGCCCGCAGGGATCGCCCTGGCTAGAACTCCGGATTGGTCCGCGCGGAAAACCGGTCGCGGGCGGTGAACCGGTCGGCTGGCAGCTCGCCGCAGGGGCGGCGGTAGATGATCTCGCTGAGGTAGGAGCGCTCGATCTCGATCTGGTCTTCCTCCAGGTCGATGTACCAGCAGCGTCGCGCGCCGCTCCAGCGATAGCGGCGCGCCTTCAGCAGATCCTTGGTCTCGATCGGCGAGCCCTGCGCCCACAGGCGCACGGTGGGCCGGCGGGCGGTTTCGAGGAGACACGACAGGGCCAGGCGCCCGGAGGTCTGCAAGGGGCTGTCGAGCAGCCTCAGCAGGGCGTGGCAGTCGTCGATCGCCCGGTGACCGTTGTGGAAGAACCCGTGGTCGATCAGCAGATAGCCGAGCTTCATGCCTTCGTGGCCCTCGGCGCGCCACGGGATCTGGTGGCAGGAGCAGGCCCAGTTCTTCTCGGTGAACACCGGCCAGCGGCCCTCGCACATCTGCCGGTCGAAGCTGGCGTTGTGGGCGATCACCACCGCGGCGTCGGCGGCGAGGGCCTGCACGGCGGCATCATTGATGCGCTGACCGGCCACGTCGGCGTCGGTGATCCCGGTCAGCCGGGTGATCTCCGGCGGGATCGGTTTTTGGGGCTGGTGCAGCTGGTTGAACGTCTCGAGCACCCGGTAGATGCGCCCACTGGCGCCGTACTCGAATTTGAGGATGCCGAGCTCGATCACCTCGTCGGTCGCGTAGTCGGTGCCGGTGGTCTCGGTGTCGAGCACCAGGCCGATGAACGTCGGCTCGTCGGGCGCATCGGCGCAGTTCACGAACGGCGTGAGCCGGCGCAGCACGCGGTAATCCCCGGTGCTTTCGAGCACGGTCGCGATGCTGTCGAGGGGCTGGTTCACGGCGGCACGGTCCCGGCTTGGTTCTCCTTAAGCCGGCGGCACCTCTGCCGTGCGGCTGTGCCAATCAGCTTAACCGCGGCTGCGACGGGCTGACCAGCAGAGAGCGCCCACCTGTCCACAAGGCAGGAAGGGGTGCGGGAACCGAGCCACGGCCCGTTCGTTGAACAACCAGATTGGATCTGTTCTAATTCGCATCAGGGCGGCAGCGCCGCCCGCCAGCTGCAGGAGCATCCCCATGGCGAACGCCAAGTGCGAGAGCTGCAAGTTTTTCGACGAGCACAAGGTCAACGGCGCGGTCGCACAGAACGACGAGGGCCTGTGCCGCTTCAACCCGCCGGTCAGCCAGCCCGGCCCGGACGCGCACGGCCTGTGGCCGGTGGTCGGCTCGGCCGACTGGTGCGGGCACTACACCCCCGAGATGACTGCCGCCGAGTAAGGCGCAGCAGTGTGCGAGCGCTGAAGGGGCCAGCCGGGAGGCTGGCCCTTTTTCGTCGGCGGTTTTAGCCGGATGGACGGGCTGTTGGCTGAACCCGTAAGGAGACCTGAATATGCCCCTTTTCGCCGTGAAGCTAAGCGGCTAAGCTTCCGTCAAAGGGGAGGGGCCACGGCTGGTAATGTCGAGGATCAGAATAGTTGATATTAAAAACTTTCGTGCCATCAAGGATTTAAGATTTATCCCGACACCTGGAATCAACTGCTTTATCGGGCCTGGTGATAGTGGTAAATCTTCAATAATTGATGCTATAGATTTATGCCTAGGCGCAAGACGTACAGCTCAGTTTTGCGATACCGATTTTCACAAATTAAATGTCGATCAGCCAATCGAAATATGCCTAACATTAGGCGAGCTTGATGATTCTCTAAAAAACATTGATCACTATGGTCAATATCTACGTGGCTATGACAAAACGTCTGGAGAACTTAAAGATGAGCCAGAGTCAGGTCTAGAGACCGTCCTTACGCTGAAGCTTGAAGTGGGCAGCGATTTAGAACCGGCATGGCTACTTTACTCTGAACGAGCTGCCGCTCAAGGATTAGTCCGCGGAATTCAATGGGCTGACCGAGTCAAACTGGCACCAACACGGATTGGCGCACTAGCTCAGCACAATCTCGGATGGCAGCGAGGATCTGTATTAAATCGTATTTCTGATGAACGCGCCGATGCTTCAGCTACGTTAGCTAAAGCAGCTCGAGAAGCGCGTGCAGCATTCGGCGATAAGGCAGCAACGCAGCTGGGTGATGCGCTTAAGGTTGTAGGGGTTACGGCAAAGGAACTAGGCATTCCGATCGGCGACAACGTCAAAGCACTACTCGACGCTCACTCGGTCTCTTTTGTGGGCGGTACGATCTCCCTTCATGACGCCGGTGGTGTTCCGCTTCGAGGCCTTGGGGTGGGATCGACACGGCTGCTGATCGCCGGCCTTCAAAGGAAGGCCGCAGACAAGTCGTCTATCATCCTGGTCGATGAGTTGGAGCATGGACTGGAGCCACACAGGATTATCCGTCTGCTTGGATCTTTGGGCGCACGTGACAGCAGCAATCCGCTTCAAGTTTTTGCAACGACACACTCACCTGTTGCCCTTAGAGAAATCAACGGAGATCAGCTAATCGTCGTTCGACGAACTGATACAGCAATAACTGTATCATATGCAGGAACAACTGACGCCATTCAAGGAACGATCCGAACTTCGCCGGAAGCTTTTTTAGCCGGTTCAGTTTTAGTCTGCGAAGGCGCTAGTGAAGTAGGAATTGTGCGAGGCATCGATCAATACCGATGCATGAATGGCGAAGTGTCAATTTTCGCTTCAGGGGTCGGACTCGTTGATGCTGGTGGAGAGAAAAACATTTACTCCCGCGCTCCGGCGTTCACTGCACTAGGATATCGTTGTGCAGTTCTGCGCGACGACGACGTGCAAGTTGCTGAGGCAGCAGAAAACACATTCACCGCAGCTGGAGGAAGTGTTTTCAAGTGGAAACCAGGACAGGCACTGGAGCAGGCTATTTTTGAGGCGGTCAGTGAAGCGTCAGTCCGCCAGCTAGTTGCACTAGCTGTAGAGTATCTCGACGAAGTAATTGTTAATGCCCACATCAGACAAGCCTCTCAAAACAAATTTGAACTATCCTCCTGCAGCGGGGATATTTCGACGGAGCTTCGTGAATGCCTTGGTAGGGCCTCAAAATTTAAAGCTTCATGGTTTAAGTCAATAGCAAAAATGGAGCACATTGGTCGTGAAATTATCGGTCCAGATATAGGCAACTGCTCGCCAGAATTTCGTGAAGAGATACTAAAAATTTTTTCGTGGGCATCCCATGTCCAACCCTGAAATTGATCTTTTATCTATCAAGCGTGGCACTGTCACTGCTCCCGCTGGCTGTGGCAAAACACACCTAATAGCGAACGCGCTTGGCCGTCACACCGAGGCCAAGCCTATCCTGGTGCTGACGCATACAAATGCGGGCGTCGCCGCCCTTCGCGCCCGACTTGATAGAGCGGGTGTTTCTGCAAAAAGGTATAGGCTTTCGACAATTGATGGCTGGTCGATGCGATTAGCATTAATGTTTCCACAGCGAGGTGGCTGTGAAACGAAAGTCCTGGAACTTAAAAATCCAGGACATGATTATCCTGCTATTCGCAATGCCGCAATCAATCTACTCTGCGGCAATCATATCTCCGACATCATTGCGGCTACTTATTCGAGGCTGATCGTCGATGAGTATCAGGACTGCTCTTACCCCCAACACGCCATTGTTATGGCTGTTGCCGAGGTACTTCCAGTTTGCGTCCTCGGTGACCCTTTGCAAGCTATATTTGGATTTGGGGGAGACAAACTACCAGACTGGAGCAGCGAAGTTTGTGAAGGCCTACCGCTTATCGGCGAACTTAAAAATCCCTGGCGCTGGACCAATGCGGGAACGCCCGAATTTGGCGAATGGCTCCTTTCCATCCGTCACAACCTGTTATCTTGTCAGCCGATAGATCTAAAAACGGCTCCTAAAAATGTGCAGTGGGTCGAGACTGACGGCAAAGATGATCATACAAAACGTCTGGACGCAATTAATGCAATGCGTCGCGCTCGTGAACATAAAGTCATTGTGATTGCAGACAGCCGAAATAAACGTGGGCAACAGCTTTTTGCTAGTCAAATTCGGGGGGCTTCGACTGTAGAGGCAGTTGATCTGAGAGACCTAACCGATTTCGCTGCAACCTTCGACCCGGGCTCAAGGAGCGCTTTTCCAACAGTTATATCTTTTGCAAATAAAGTAATGACCGGCATCAATTACACAGATTTGGTTGCCCGTCTAAAGAGCATACATGCCAAGACAAATCGCCTTGAACCGTCTCATGCAGAACTCGCATGCTTCGAAATGCTGCAGAAGAAGGATTATCAGTCCACCGCAGACCTTCTGGTTGCTTTAAACAGTCAGGCGGGAACGCACGTCTATCGTCCCGCTGTTTTCCGTGCGTGTCTCAGAGCGCTGCAGATGTGCGCTGGAGATAGCGGGGTAACATTTAGTAATGCAGCAATACAGATGCGCGAACAAAACCGTCTTATCGGCCGTCCCTTGCCCGGCGTTGCAGTGGGAAGCACCCTTTTAGTGAAGGGATTGGAGGCAGAATGCGCAATCATTCTTGAAACAGACCTTATGAATGCGAACAATTTGTACGTCGCAATGACACGAGGCTCTATCTCATTAGCAGTCTGCTCTGGATCTTCAATTATCAACACTTAGTTGAAGGGCTCGAGGTGCTTCATTCAATGTTGGGCAGCCGAAATGTTCGTCGCCGAGTAAGGCGCAGCAGCGCGCGAGCGCTGAAGGGGCCAGCCGGGAGGCTGGTCCCTTTTTTGTGGCCGCGCAGACCGTAAGGGCGCCTCAAGGCGCCCGTCCGTTCGGGAGGCAGCCGAGGCGCCTGCAGGCGGTGCGGTGGTGCTGATAGTCGAGCTCCATGCCGAGGAAGGTTCGGCCGACGCTCTGAGCGGCGGCAAGAGTTGAGCCGGAGCCGCAGAACGGGTCGAGCACCAGGCCACCGGCCGGGCAGAACCCGGTGATTAGCGGCGTGAGGATCTCGACGGGTTTCTGGGTCGGGTGCAGCCGGTTGCCGGTGTAGACCCAGTCGATCACGTCGCTCAGCGGTGCCGTAGGCCGGCGCACGTCGCCTTTGGCGAGCAGGTAAGCCTGCTCATGCCGGTGCTCGAGGAAGCGGGCCGAGGAGGCGTAGCGCTTGCGGAACACCACGTGGCCGACAAGCCGGAAGCCGGCGGCGCGCCAGGCCGCGATGAACCGGTCGACCTGGTTCCAGCCGTAGAAGCTGAGGCAGAATGCACCGTCCTTGAGGACCCGGTGCATCTCGGCCGCGGCGGGCACGAGCCAGCGGCCGTTGTCGTCGTTGGCAACCGTGCGACCTGTACGGTCGCGGTAACGCACCAGGTAAGGCGGGTCCGTGAGGATGAAGTCGATGGACGCGGTGTCCAGCCGGCGCATCAGGCGGACGCAGTCGCCGTGCATGACCCGGTTGGGGGTCGGAGTGGAGAGGGGGCTCATTGGCCCACCTCCCGCTCCACGTGCGGCTTCGGCTTGCGGATGACCAGACGTCCGTGGAGGGGCACTGCGCTGAGCTGGAGGTTAAAGCCGTCGCCGTCCTCGTGAGGCCAGGCGGCGCCGATCTTGGTCCAGAACGCGGTCTCCCCTTCGCCTTCGACCACGTAGACGTGGAGGTAGGGACGGTTCTTGGTTGGGGTGCGTGACATGGGAGTTCTCCCGTTGGTTTCTCCGGCCACGCCCATCGCGGCCGGTCGGGAGTTCCATGCGACGGGGCTCTGAGGCCGTTTGGCCGGTCCGGGTCATCGGCAACACGGGAGCGCGGGAGCGCGCTTCGCGCGAATGGAGCGGGCCGCCGATTGACCGGGGCAGAACGCGGCGCATCTCCCGCACCGTCCTGGCCGCGTGCGTCGCGGATCCAGCGGTAGACCACCAAACACGCCCCACCACCGACCTTCCCGGTCACACTGTGGTCAGGAGCAGGGGAGCCAGCGCTCTCAGACCAACCGGCGCACTCTGGCCCCAAGGACGAGCGGGCACGGCATCCGGCAAGCAGCCCCGAGACGGACAGCTTTGGTCATCAGAGGCGGCGAAGGCGCCCTCTGGGGCGTCGAAGCCGATGGTAGCCCACCGCCGGACGACCAGGACGGGGTCAAGGCCGAAGAGCGGAGCGTGCCTTGAGGCCGGCATGGACGGCTGGCCCCTCGTCCTGGCTCCGGAACCGCCACCATGTGCTGTTTACCGTTTACCGCAAACGGTAAACGGTTGCCGACAACGACCCGCCGCAGCGTAACCCGCCGCCGTGCCAGCGGCGTACCGGGGGTGCGGGGCCGGTAGGGCCCTGCCAGCCGGTCCGCGGGGACCGGCTTTGGAGGGTGCGGGAGGGGACCGCCCGCTGCAGCCGGCATGGCCCGCGGCCGTGGCGGGTGCATCACAGGCGCGCCGGCCCGGTGCCCTGACACCGGCTTTTTGGGAGGCGGTGACAGGGCGCAGCCAGGATCACCACGGTCAAGGTGCGAAACTGCCCAGCCAGCGGGCAATTCTGGAACAAGCTTAGGCACTTAGACGATAAGTGCGCGTCGCGTGCCCGCCGAGGCCGCGGCCCGACACCGGAAGGTGACACCCACGCCGACATGGCGGCTCCCGTTCCACATAGAGCAGCTGCACGAGCAGCACCGCGCCGTCCGGCTGACGGCTGAAAGAACCCGGCATGCACGGCCCTACGGGCACGGCACCGGCAGGCCCAACCAGGGCACCATGAAGGAGAGGAGCAGACCCCCGCGATCCGGTTGAATACGAGGCGACCGCTGCGGACGAGACACCCCGAACCGATGGAGGCACGAAGGACCCCGAGGAAAGGACATTGCTAAGCCGAGTACCCGGCCCCCGGCAGCAGGCAACAGCCTTGCTGCAGCCGCCTCACCGTCCCTGACGGCGGCGACTGGCCATCAGCACTTAACAACAAAAACTGAACCACCGTTGAGAGAGCTACAATTTGAGTTGAAGGAGCTGACCCGCCGTCACGGCGAGGGCAGCCAGTGGACCCAGGCCGGGCGGCACCGCACCTTGCAGGCGATCGGCCGCGAGCTGCAGGCCGAGGGGTATCAGCTGCGGCATGCCCGCAACCTGAAACCCCGGCACGTGACCGCCCTGCTGGACCGCTGGAAAAAGGATGGGATCGCTCACGCGACGATTCGCAACAGGCTGGGCAACCTGCGCTGGCTGGCCGAGAAGATCGGCAAGCCGGGGCTGCTGCCGAAGTCGAACGAGAGTTTCGGGCTCGAGGAGCGCACGCCGTTCCAGGGCCTCAAGGCCAAGCCGCTCGACCGGGCGCGGCTGGCCACGATCACCGACGCCCGGATCCAGCTCGCCCTGCGCCTGCAGCAGGCCTTTGGGCTGCGCCGCGAGGAAGCGCTGAAGTTCCGACCGTCCTTTGCCGACAAGGGCACCTATCTGGCGCTCAAGCCGTCCTGGACGAAAGGCGGGCGCTACCGGGAGATTCCGCTCACGGATCCGCGCCAGCGGGTGCTGCTGGACGAGGTCTGGGACCTGTGCGGGCATGGCTCGCTGATCCCGGACGGGCAGACCTTCCACCAGTTCCGCAAGGCGTATGACAATGCGACCCTGCGCGCGGGCCTGCGCAATAACCACGGCCTGCGCCACTGGTACGCCTGCTGGCGCTACAAGGCCCTGCTGGGCCGGCTGCCGCCGGCCCTGGGCGGTACGACCTGCGATGGGCTGAGCCCGGAGGCCTGCCGGCACGAGTATTTCGTGCGGCTGCAAGTCTCGCGCGAGCTTGGCCATAACCGGGTCGATGTGACCGCCACCTACCTCGGCCCGCGCTGGGCGCGGAAGGCGGCGGCGTGAAGTCGCCGAAACAGCCGTTCAGGCCCGAGCTGCTGCGGGTGATGCAGGCGGCGCGCGAGACGCACGCCGGCACCGTGTTCGACCCGGTCGCGGTGAAGAGCAGGCTGAACCAGGCCGCCGCAGCGGGCCAAGCCCACTGCGTGCTGCCGGCGCCG
>NZ_JBBXMW010000033.1:0-39012 GCF_038442325.1 Methylorubrum subtropicum
GCTAGCGGCGTCCCCCGCCCACGTCGGGTCGGGTGACGCCTCTAGGTTTTGTTCTGCCGCGCTTTCTTTCGACGAACCGGCTGCCACTTCGTCGGAAAGCGCTTTTGCCGAATTCCGTCACCACCCCATCGTGCCGGGCCCGCCCTTGAACGGCCCGACGAGGCCGGGCGTGATCCAGCCGCCGTAGAAGCCGCCGGGCTGCGGCTCGGCCCGCACGTCGCCGACGAGGCAGGAATCCATCGGCCCGGCATAGAAGGCGACGTAGCCGGCGATTCTGCGGAAATCCGGCGTCGGGTCGGGATAGGCCCAGGCGGCGCCCGGTGCTTGGCTGCCGCCGGTCACGTCGAACAGCACCGCCCGGCCCTTCCACTCGCAGATGCCGGCCCGGCGGGGTGGCCCGAGCACGCCTTCCGCCACGTCCTCGGGCGGAAAGTAGTAGGTTGGCGGGTGGCTGGTCTCCAGCACGCGAAAACCCGCGGTGGTCGAGGCGATGGTCTGCCCGCCCAGAACGACCGTCAGCCGCTCGGCCACCGGCTCCAGCCGGGGCGGGCGGGGATAGTCCCAGACGCTTTCCTGTCCGGGGCCGGGGCGGATGGGGATGGGCCGCACGGGCGCCTCCGTTGATGGTGGGACACCGGTTTGTCGCGGCTCGCCCTCATGCTAGCGCAGGACGAACGCGGGAGAAGGACGACGCCGTGAGCGAGATTGCAGATTACGCCCTGTTCCTCGATTTCGACGGCACCCTGGTCGAGATCGCGCCGCGGCCCGACGCGGTGCGGGTCGATCCCGATCTCGTGACGACGCTGGAGCGGCTGCGCACCCGGCTCGGCGGCGCGCTCGCCATCGTGACCGGGCGGCCGGTCGCGGTGATCGACGACTTTCTCAAGCCCGCCCGGTTCGACGTCGCCGGCCTGCACGGGGTCGAGCGGCGCGTGGACGGTCGCTTGAGCGGCGGACGCCCCGAGGACCATCCGGCCCTGCGCGCGGGCGTCGAGCGGCTGCACGCCGAGACCGCCCGCTACGAGGCGGTGCTGATCGAGGACAAGGGCGCCTCGGTCGCGGTGCATTGGCGCCTCGCCGCCCCCGCGGACGCACAGGCCGCGGAAGAAATCGTCAAGGCGGTGGCGGCCGATCTCGGCGGCGACTACCGGCTCCAGCTCGGCAAGGCGGTCGGCGAGATCGTGCCGGCCTCCGCCACCAAGGCCCACGCCATCCGGGCCTTCGGCGAGGCCGCCCCCTATGCCGGCCGCCGCGCCATCTTCATGGGCGACGACCGCACCGACGAGATCGCCTTCGCCTCGGTCAACGCGGACGGCGGCATCAGCGTCCGCATCGGCGACGGCGACACGGTCGCGCCCTACCGCCTCGCCACGCCAGCCGACGTGCGGGCGCTGCTGACCGCCTGGGCCGAGGGGAGGACGATCGACCCGGATGCGCTGCCGCGGGCTTGAGGCGTTTGCAAAGACACCGGCACGACGAGCGAGCCCCCATTTGACAACTCTCGGCCGTCATTCCGGGGCTCGCCGAAGGCGAGAACCCGGAATCCACGACTGGCCGCGACGCCTCGTACAGCCGCGCATCACGGGTGGATTCCGGGTTCCGCTGCGCGGCCCCGGAATGACGGCGGGGGGCCATCGACTGCCATGAAGGCAACCCGCCCCTGATCCCACGCTTGTCGACCGGATCGCCGACCCTCTGTTAGGGTCGCTGCGGCAAAACGCGGCGAGAGACGACGGCAAACGCATGTTCGAATTTCCGGTGCTGGTCGGCGACATCGGCGGGACGAACGCCCGCTTCGGCCTGATCGAGACGGTCGGCGCGGCGGCCCGCGTCCTCGCCCATGAGCCGACCGCGGGTTACGCCGACCCCAGCGCGGCGATCCGCGCCGCCCTCGACAAGAGCGGCGCGCCCGCGCCCCGCTCGGCGATCCTGGCCATCGCCGGCCGGGTCGATTCTCCTGCGGTGCAGCTCACCAACGCCCATTGGGTGGTCGCGGGGGAAGCGATCGGCCGGGATTTCGGCCTCTCGCGGGTCACGGTGGTCAACGATTACGTGCCGGTGGCGGCGGGCGCCGCCGCCATCGCCCCCGACGACCTGACGTCGGTCGGCCCCGAGCGGCACGAGGCGCACGGGCCGCGGGTGGTGCTCGGGCCCGGCACCGGCTTCGGCGCGGCCGCGCTCGTGCCCTACGAGGACCGCCTCGCCATCGTCTCGACGGAGGCCGGCCACACCGATCTCGGTCCCTCCGACGCGGCCGAGACCGAGATCTGGGCCGCGGCCGAGCGCACCGACGACCGCATCACCGTCGAGACGCTGCTGTCGGGCCCCGGCCTGTCGCGGCTGCACGCGGCGATCCGGACCGTGCGCGGCGGCGACGGCCCCGTCCTCGACCCCGCCGAGATCACCCGCACCGGCCTCTCGGGCGAGGATCCTCACGCGCAGGAAGCGCTCGACCTGTTCGCCCGGCTGCTCGGCCGCGTCTGCGGCGACCTCGCCCTCACGTTCCTGGCCACGGGGGGCGTCTATATCGGCGGCGGCATCGCACCGCGGATCGTGCCGGTGCTGCGTTCGGGCGGGTTTCGCGACGCGTTCGAGCGCAAGGCCCCGTTCGCGGCGCAGATGCGCGACATCCCCACCAGCATCATCACCGTGAAGGACCCGGCCTTCGGCGGGCTCGCCGCGCTGGCGAGCGAGGGCGGGCGCTTCGTCTATCACGGCCAGGTCTGGACGCCGGGCGGCTGAGGGCGGTTCGGGGCTCGCATCCTCCCACCCCATCCCCTCATCCTGAGGTGCCGCTAAGCGGCCTCGAAGGAGGGCTCCAGGGATCGCGCGGCCGGCTGGAGCCCTCCTTCGAGGCTTCACCTTCGGCTACGCACCTCAGGATGAGGGGATCGAGTGGGGGAAGCCGGCCGGGCGGACCCTCACGCGACCGAGCGCGCGGCGGTGAGCCCGAGATGCTCCGTAAAACCATCCGCCGGCATCGGGCGGCCGAACAGGTAGCCCTGGAGCTGGCGGCAGCCGAGATGGATCAGCCAGAGGGCCTGGGAGGAATCCTCCACGCCCTCCGCCACGAGGCGCAGGTCGAGGGCGCGGGCGATCTGCACCATGGCGCTGAGGATGCTGCGGGCCTTGTGGTCGGCGGCGACGTCCTGGGTCAGCAGGCGGTCGAGCTTGAGCGTGTGGATCGGCAGCTGGCGCAGGTAGCCGATATTGGCGTAGCCCACTCCGAAATCGTCGAGCGCGATGCGCACGCCGCGGGCGGCGAGGCGCTCCAGCTGCGCCCGCGCCCGGTCGAGGTCGTTGAGCAGCACCTCCTCGGTGATCTCGACGGTGAGCGCGCGCGCCGGGAAATCGAGTTCGTCGAGCAGCCCGAACACCTCGTCGACGACCGAGCCGGCCTTGAACTGGCTCGGCGAGAGGTTGACCGAGAGATAGTCGAGCCGGCCCGCCGCGATCCACGCCTTCGCAAGCGGGCAGGCCCGGCGCATCATCGCGGCGAACAGGTCGGGCATCAGCCCGCGCTCCTCGGCGAGCCCGATGAAGGCGTTCGGCGGCAGGAAGCCGAGGGTCGGGTGGGTCCAGCGGGCGAGCGCCTCGGCTCCGACCGGACGGCAATCGGCGCCGTCGACGATCGGCTGGAACCACGGCACGATGCCCCCCTCGCGGATCGCCCGGGCGAGGTCGGCGCCGAGCGCGTGGCGCGCCTCGATCGCGCGGCCCATCGCGGGCTCGAACAGGGTCGCGCGGCCGCGCTCGGCCTTCGAGCGGTAGAGGGCGATGTCGGCGAAGCGCTGCAGCTCGCCGCCGGTGCGGGCGTCGTCGGGGAAGACCGCGATGCCGACCGAGCAGGAGGCCTCCAGGCTGCGCCCCCGGTGCGGGACCGGGCGGCGGATCGCGGCGGCGAGCTCCGCGCCGAGGCGGGCGAGGTCGGTGCCGGGCGGGGCGGGCAGGAGCGCGGCGAACTCGTCGCCGCCGAGCCGGGCCACCAGGGCGGCGGGCCCGAGCAGGGTCCTCAGGCGGCGGGCGGTGCGCCGGAGGAAGATGTCGCCGGCCTCGTGGCCGAGGCTGTCGTTGATGTCCTTGAAGCGGTCGAGGTCGATGAGCAGCAGGGCGAAGCGGGCCCCGTCGCGCCGAGCCGTCGCCAGCGCATCGTCCTGGATATCGTATCCAGGACGATGCGCCGGGTTCTCGTGCCGCATCGGCTTTTCTCCGAAAGCCGGCGGCCACCTTTCGGGCCGATGCTCTAGGCTCTCCTCAAGGGCGCGGACGAACCGGGTCCGGCTGGCGAGCCCGGTGAGCCCGTCCCGCTCGGCGAGGTCGAGGGCGTGGGCGCGGGCGTCGGCGAGTTCGCGGGTGCGCTCCTCGACACGCGCCTCCAGCTCCGCGGCGAAGCGGCCGAGCTGCCGGTTGACCTCGTACAGCGCCCGCGACTTCTCCTCCAGCAGCGCCTCCGCCTCGGTGCGGGCGGCGCGCTCGCGCTCCAGCCGGCGCTCCAGGCGGCGGATGCGCGCCTCGGCGTCGGGCGGCTCGGCGAGCGCGACAGGGAGGGGGACCGGCGGCACGGGCGTCAGGCGGCGTGGCGGATGGAGAAGCGCACGAAGGGGCCGGCCGGCGCCTCCATCCGCGCCGTCGCGATGGCGATGGGCTGGCGGTAATGCTCGGCGGCCGCGCGGATCATCCCCTCCGCCAGGGCTTCGAGCGGCCGGCAGCTCGCGTAGTCGAGGTCGATCGCGTCCGCGCCCCGGCGGTTGAGGCGGAACACCGGCAGCTCGGCATCGGGATAGAGCTTGTGCACCTCGACGTGGATGTGCCCGTCGACGCTGTCGAGGAAGTCGAACAGGCTCGTCTGCGCGGCGAAGAAATCCGGATGGGTCACGGCGAAGCGCCCGCACAGGTGGCGGCCGAACAGCCCGAGCAGATCGGGGGCGGGCGTGCCGGTGCGGCGCGCGAGCGCGGCGACCAGCGCCTGCATCTCGGTATGCGGATAGGTGCCGACCGCCGTGTAGGCGCCGCCGCTCGGTACGGCCGCGTCGTCGATGACGTCGTCGGCCATGTCGGGGCCGTGCGTCGCCGCCACGAAGTCCAGGAATTCGGTGAACACCACGCCCTTCATAGATCGCTCGCCGATGCTGATCTTTGTTAAGACGCTGACCGATGAGGTTTACCATCGGGTTAAGGCTGGTCCGATACTCCCGCAGCCTGTCGTCTGTGTTGCGGAGAATTGTCTGCTGACCGACAATTGAATTGCGCGCTCTCGCGAAGATGCGTCAGCGGCCCCCTGCCCTTTCGCGCCGGACCGGCTGGCGCCGATCCAACGGTCTGTTAACCTTGACGGCGCGATAACCGCTTCCGTCCCCACCGGCCTCGTCCCGAGGCGGGCCGGGAGCGTGGAGCCGTCCAGAGTCCGACCATGCGCGCCAAGCCCTTCCTTCGCGCCTGCCCCCTCCTCCTCGCGGCAGTGGCCCTTCCGGCCGTGGCGCAGGCGGCGCCGCGCTCGGGCAAAGCCCGCGCGGCGGCGGGCGTCACGATCGATTACAGCGTGAACCTCGCCGGCATCCCGATCGGCAACGCCCAGCTCACCGGCGCTTTCGAGGGCCCGCGCTACCGCATGGACGTGTCGGCGGTGCTGACCGGCCTCGTCGGCGCGGTGACCGGCGGCCAGGGCTCGGCCCGCTCCAGCGGCACGCTGGCGCAGGCCCCGCTGCCGAGCGCCTTCTCCATCGCCACCCGCACCAGCCATTCCGGCATCGCCGTGCGCATGGCGCTCTCCGGCGGCAACGTCACCCAGGCCGAGGTGACCCCGCCGCTGCTCGACACCGGCGACCGCGTGCCCGTCACCGCGGCGGCCAAGCGCGGCGTGGTCGATCCGGCGAGCGCGCTGGCGATGCCCGCCCGCACCAAGGGCGCGCTGCTCGATCCCGAGAACTGCAACCGCACGCTCCCCGTGTTCGACGGCGCGACCCGCTTCGACGTGGTGCTGAGCTACGGCGAGACCCGCGAGATCCAGAAGCCCGGCTATGCCGGCCCGGTGCTCGTCTGCAACGCCCGCTACGTCGCCATCGCCGGCCACCGCGCCGACCGGCCCGGCGTGCGCTTCATGGAGGAGAACCGCGATATGTCGGTCTGGCTCGCCCCCGTCGAGGCGGCGCGGGTTCTGGTGCCGATGCGCATCGCGGTGCGCACCACGCTCGGCACCAACATCATCGAGGCGACCCGCTGGACCCAGACGGGCACCGGCACGGCGAAGGGCAGCGAGGCGACGCCCGCGACCGTCGCCGAGGCGAGTCTTTCGGAGGGTCGGTGAGCCCCGCTGAGGCCCAACGCCAGACTGGCGCGGGTCCCCTCCCCCTTGCGGGGCGGGGTCAGGGGTGGGGGTGGTTCAGGATGAATCGCCGAGCCTCATCCGGCACCACCCCCACCTCCTACCTCCTCCCCGCAAGGGGGAGGAGAAGCGCCTCGTTCTGGCGGTGACGGCCCGTCAAGGCTTTGCGCCTTTGATCGCCGCCATGCCCTCCCCTCCCCGCCTCGCGCTGATCGCGATTCTCGCCGCCCCCGCGGCCCAGGCCGGCCCCCTCTCCACCGGCCCCGATTGCGGCCCCGACGCCTTCTCCACGGCGGAAGTCATCGAGCACCGCCCGCCCCGCCGGGGGCCGCTCACGGCCGTGCCGCAGACGCTCTGCGCCGACCTCGCTCCCCAGGCCCCGGCGCCGGTCGACATCCATCTCTATCCGGGCCTCGGCGCCCCGGTTGGCAGCCGGGGCTCCGGCGACCCATATGAGGGAGGCCGCCGCGGCCCGTATCCGCGCCCGTAGCGGTCTCCCTGCCTCTCCGACGGCCTCGCGTGCCGTAGGGAACGCCCCCGCCGCATGACGCTTCGCCATCTTTCCCGCGAGTCCCGCGCGCGCGGCGTGACGGCGGTGCTCGGGCCCACCAACACGGGCAAGACGCACCTCTCCATCGAGCGGATGCTCCAGCATCCCACCGGCATGATCGGCCTGCCGCTGCGGCTGCTCGCCCGCGAGGTCTATCTGCGTGTGGTGGCCAAGGTCGGCGTCGAGAACGTTGCCCTCGTCACCGGCGAAGAGAAAATAAAGCCGGACCGGCCGCGCTACTGGATCTGCACCATCGAGGCGATGCCGCGCGACCTCGAAGTCGCGTTCGTGGCGATCGACGAGATTCAGCTCGCCGCCGACATGGACCGCGGCCACGTCTTCACCGACCGCCTGCTCTATCGCCGGGGCCGCGAGGAGACGCTGCTGATCGGCTCCTCGACGATGAAGCCGCTGGTCGAATCGCTGATTCCCGGCGTGCAGACGACGACCCGCCCGCGCCTCTCCCAGCTGACCTTCGCGGGCGAGAAGAAGATTTCGCGCCTGCCCCACCGCACGGCGATCGTCGCCTTCTCGGCCGAAGAGGTCTACGCCATCGCCGAGCTGATCCGGCGCCAGCGCGGCGGCGCGGCGGTGGTGCTCGGTGCGCTCTCGCCCCGCACCCGCAATTCGCAGGTCGAACTCTACCAGTCGGGCGACGTCGATTATCTCGTCGCCACCGACGCGGTCGGGATGGGGCTCAACCTCGACGTCGATCACGTGGCCTTCGCGGCCAACTGGAAATACGACGGCACCCGCTTCCGCAAGCTGACGCCCGCCGAGATGGGCCAGATCGCGGGGCGCGCCGGGCGCCACATCGCGGACGGCACCTTCGGCTCGACGGGGCGCTGCCCGCCCTTCGAGCCGGAGATGATCGAGGCGCTTGAGAGCCACGACTTCGAACCCTTGCGCATCCTGCAATGGCGCAACCCCGATCTCGATTTCGGTTCGCTGGAGGCGCTGCAGGCGAGCCTCGACCGGCATCCGCAGGAGCCCGGCTTGACCCGCGCCCCCATGGGCGAGGACCAGCAGGCTCTCGAGATCCTGATGCGCGAGGACGACATCCGCGACATGGCCAAGGGCCCCGCGGCGGTCCGCCGCCTGTGGGACGCCTGCGGCCTGCCGGACTACAGAAAAGTTCATCCGCAGACCCACGCCGACCTCGTCGCCCAGCTCTATCGCTTCCTGATGCGCGGCATGGCGGGCCGCATCCCCAACGACTGGTTCGCCCGCCACGTGGCGATGATCGACCGCACCGACGGCGACATCGACGCCCTGTCGCAGCGCATCGCGCAGGGGCGCACGTGGACCTTCGTGGCGAATCGCCCCGACTGGTTGCTCGATCCTCTGCATTGGCAGGGCGAGACGCGTCGGGTAGAGGACAGGCTGTCCGACGCCCTGCACGAGCGCCTTGCGAGCCGCTTCGTCGACAGGCGCACCAGCGTCCTGATGCGGCGCCTGAGAGAGAAGACGATGCTGGAAGCCGAGATCACCTCCGGCGGTGACGTCACCGTCGAAGGTCAACACGTGGGCCGTCTGCACGGCTTCCAATTCGTGCCGGACCCTCAGGCCGAGGGGCACGAGGCCAAGACTCTGCGCTCGGCCGCCGAGAAGGCGTTGGCCGGCGAGATCGAGGCCAGGGCCGACCGCTTCGCCTCGGCCGCCGACGCGGCCCTCGTGCTCTCGCACGATGGCGTGATCCGCTGGACCGGCGACCCGGTCGCCAAGCTCACGCCCGGCGACAAGCTGTTCGAGCCCGGCATTCGCCTCGTCGCCGACGACAGCCTCACCGGCCCGGCCCGCGAGAAGGTCGAGGCGCGGCTGACCGCGTGGCTGCGCGCCCACGTCACCCGCCTGCTCGGGCCGCTGATGGAGATCGAATCGGCCGCCGACCTCACCGGGCTTTCCCGCGGCATCGGCTATCAGGTGGTCGAGGCGTTGGGCGTCTTGGAGCGCGCCAAGGTCGCGCACGAGATGCGCAGCCTCGATCAGGACGGGCGGGCGAACCTGCGCCGCCACGGCGTGCGCTTCGGCGCCTACCACATCTTCCTGCCCGCGCTCCTGAAGCCGGCGCCGCGCACGCTCGCGGCCCAGCTCTGGGCGCTCAAGAACGGCGGCCTCGACCAGCCGGGTCTCGACGAGATCGCGCATCTGGCGGGCTCCGGCCGCACCTCGATCAAGGTCGATCCGGCCATCGCCAAGGGTCTCTACCGCGCCGCGGGCTTCCGGGTGTGCGGCGAGCGCGCCGTGCGCGTCGACATCCTCGAGCGTCTGGCCGACCTGATCCGCCCGGCCATCGCCTACCGCCCCGGCACCACGGTGGGCGAGCCCCCGGCCGGGACCGCCGACGGCGACGGGTTCGTGGCGACCGTCAACATGACCTCGCTGGTCGGCTGCTCGGGCGAGGACTTTGCGTCCATCCTGAAGTCGCTGGGCTACGTTGCGCAGTCGCGGCCGGGCCCGGCCATCACCGTGCCGCTCATCGCCGCCGCCCCGACCGTGCCGGCCGCGGCCCGCGCCGCCGAGGCTGCCGCCTCCGACGAGACGGCTTCGCAGGAGGCCGTGTCCGAGGCTCCGGCCGAAGCGGAGACAGCCGCCGCGCAGCCCGAGACCGCGGAGCAGGACGGCGAGACGCCCCCGGTCGCCGCGGAGGGCGCTCCGGCCTCCGAGGCCCCCGCCGAAGAGCCCTCCCCCGAGACTCCGGCGGAGGCCGCCGCCGAGGCGCCGGCCGCCCCGAGCGAAGAGACCGCCGAGACGCCGGCCGAGCCGGCTTCTGCCGAGAACACCGCGCCGATGCCGGCCGAGACGGCGCAGGCCGTCGAGAACGCCGCCGCGACCGGCGAGGTCGAGGCGGTCGATGCCGCCGATTCCTCCGTGCCGACCGAGGACGCCCCCGAGGCCGAGGCGCCCGCCGCCCCGGCCGTGCCGGAGGCGATCGAGGTGTGGCACCTGCACCGTCCGCAGCGCCAGTCCGGCCCGCGCCACGGCCGCGGCCAAGGCCGCCAGGATGGTCGCGAAGGTGGACGTGAAGGGGGCCGCGAGGGCGGTCGCCGCGACGGGCGTCCGGGCGAAGGCCGCGGGGGCGACGGCCAGGGCCCGCGCCGTCCCCGCGAGGACCGGCCCGAGGGCGGCCGTCCGCCCCGCCCGGCGGAAGCCAGAGGCGAGGGACGCGGTGAAGGCCGTGGCGAGAACCGCGGCGAGGGCGGTCCCCGCCGCGACGGTGGCCCGCGCAACCGTCCCGACCGCCGCGACGACAACCGCCGCCCGCCCCAGGAGCCGCGCCCGCCGCGCCGCGAGCGCCAGCCCGATCCCGATTCGCCCTTCGCGGCGCTCGCCGCCCTGAAGGCGAAGCTCGAATCGGACGGGGGCAAGCGCTGAGGGCTTTGGGCCCTCAGGTACCATGAGCGAGGCGCGCCAGCGCCTCGACAAGTGGCTGTGGTTCGCGCGCTTCGCCCGGACCCGGTCGATGGCGGCCCGCCTCGTCGCGGACGGCCATGTCCGCGTCAACGGCACGCGGGCGACCGCGCCGGCCAAGGCGGTCCATCTCGGCGACGTGCTGACGGTGGCCGCCCCCCACGGCACGATGCTGGTCCGCATCCTCGACCTCGGCGAACGCCGCGGCGGCGCCCCGGAGGCGCAGCGGTTGTACGAGGCGGTCAGGGGAGACGCCGGTCCCTGAGTGGGGTCGTGGCGATGGTCAGGCCTTCGAACCGCGGTGCCGGTTCGCTCCGGTTCCTAATTACTATCGCCGTCATTCCGGGGCCGCGCAGCGGAACCCGGACCCGGAGGGGCGCGCCGGAGGCGTGCAATCCACCCGTGATGCGCGGTCCCAAAAGGCGTCGAGACCAGTCGTGAATTCCGGGTTCGCTTCGCGCCCCGGAATGACGGGGAGAGGATTGGATCGGCAAAATCCAGCCTCGTAGGGCGCCGTCGCCCAAGCCCCATGGCCCGCGCGAAAAATCCCCTGCTTGATCATCGCCGCTTAAGCCTCTAAGCGGTCCGCGCCTTTATGTCCGGCATCGGCCGGGCGTGTCCGCGATAGGAATGCACGATGGGCAAGGAAAAGTTCTCCCGCACGAAGCCGCACTGCAACATCGGCACGATCGGTCACGTCGATCACGGCAAGACGTCGCTGACGGCGGCGATCACGAAGGTGCTGGCGGAGTCGGGCGGGGCGACCTTCACGGCCTACGACCAGATCGACAAGGCCCCCGAGGAGAAGGCGCGCGGCATCACGATCTCGACCGCCCACGTCGAGTACGAGACCACCAACCGCCACTACGCCCACGTCGACTGCCCCGGCCACGCCGACTACGTGAAGAACATGATCACGGGCGCCGCCCAGATGGACGGCGCGATCCTGGTCGTGTCGGCCGCCGACGGCCCGATGCCGCAGACCCGCGAGCACATCCTGCTCGCCCGTCAGGTCGGCGTGCCGGCGCTGGTGGTGTTCCTCAACAAGGTCGACATGGTCGATGACGAGGAGCTCCTCGAGCTCGTCGAGCTCGAGGTGCGCGAGCTCCTCTCGAAGTACGACTTCCCCGGCGACGACATCCCGATCACCAAGGGCTCGGCCCTGTGCGCCCTTGAGGATCGCGAGGCCAAGATCGGCAAGGAAGCCGTTCTGAAGCTGATGGAGACGGTCGACGCCTACATCCCGCAGCCGGAGCGTCCGATCGACATGCCGTTCCTGATGCCGATCGAGGACGTGTTCTCGATCTCAGGGAGAGGCACGGTGGTGACGGGTCGCGTCGAGCGCGGCATCGTCAAGGTCGGCGAGTCGGTGGAGATCGTCGGCATCCGCGCGACGACCACGACGACGGTGACCGGCGTCGAGATGTTCCGCAAGCTGCTCGACCAGGGTCAGGCGGGCGACAATGTCGGCGTGCTGCTGCGCGGCACCAAGCGCGAGGACGTGGAGCGCGGCCAGGTCGTGTGCAAGCCGGGTTCGGTGAAGCCGCACGCCAAGTTCAAGGCCGAGGCCTACATCCTGACGAAGGAGGAGGGCGGTCGCCACACGCCGTTCTTCACCAACTACCGCCCGCAGTTCTACTTCCGCACCACGGACGTGACCGGCATCTGCACGCTGCCGGAGGGCACCGAGATGGTGATGCCGGGCGACAACGTGACGATGGACGTGGTCCTGATCGTGCCGGTGGCCATGGAAGAAAAGCTGCGCTTCGCCATCCGCGAGGGCGGCCGCACCGTCGGCGCCGGCGTCGTCGCCGCCATCAACGACTAATTTGTGAGTGGGCGCACTGCTTCGCGAGTGCGCCTTACCGTCGAGACTTAGGAGAGGGGCCGGCTTCGCGCCGGCCCTTTTCTTTTGCGTAGCCATTCAGGCGAGGCTGCGTAGGCCAATGCTGTCCTGAACTAACCCGCCGCCGTCATTCCGGGGCCGCGCAGCGGAACCCGGAATCCACCCGTGATGCGACGCTGTACGAGGCGTCGCGGCTAGTCGTGGATTCCGGGTTCGCCTGCGGCGAGCCCCGGAATGACGGTGGCGGGGAGAGGCGCGGACCGTGCCCCCCGCGCCGAGCCGGATCGGCGCTCCGCTTGAGCCCGCTCCCGCCCCGTCCTACCACGATCCGACGGCCCCGCCCTGCGGGCCCCCGGGATCGTGCCGCGTGATCGACAAGCTGGAATTCCTGCTGGCGCTCGCCCGCGAGCAGCATTTCGGGCGGGCGGCGGAGGCCTGCGGCGTCACCCAGCAGACGCTCTCGGCGGGTGTGAAGAGCCTGGAGGATCGCTTCGGCGTGCGCCTCGTCCAGCGGGGCTCGCGCTTCCAGGGCTTCACCCCCGAGGGCGACCGGGTGCTGGCCTGGGGCCGGCGCATCGTCGGCGACGCCCGCGCCATGCAGGACGACGTGGCCGCGCTCCGCCGCGGCCTGTCGGGCCACTTGCGCATCGCCGCGGTGCCGACCGCGCTGCCGATGGTGGCCGCGCTCACCACCCCCTACCGGGTGCGCTACCCCAACGTCCGCTTCAGCGTGCTCTCCACCACCTCGGAGGACATCTTTTCGCTGATCGACAATCTCGAGGCCGATGCCGGGCTCACCTACATCGACAACGAGCCGCTCGGGCGCGTCACCACCGTGCCGCTCTACACCGAGCATTACCAGCTGCTCACCGCGGCGGGCGGCCCCTATGCCGAGCGCGCCAGCGTCACCTGGGCGGAACTGTCGAAGATTCCGCTCTGCCTGCTGACGCCCAACATGCAGAACCGCCGGATCATCGACGAGCAACTGCGCAAGGCCGGCGGCGAGCCGGCGCCGACGCTCGAATCGAACTCGATGGTGGTGCTGATGACCCATGTGCGCACCCTGCAATGGGCCAGCGTGATGCCGGCGATCCTCGCCGACGCCCTGGGGCCGACCGAGGGCCTGCGGGCGATCCCCATCGTCGAGCCGGACCTGCGCCACGCCATCGGCCTCGTCGCCCCCCGCCGCGACCCGGCGACTCCGATGGTGACGGCGCTCCTCACCGTCGCCCGCACGGTGGCGCGCACGCTGGACGGGGCCGATCCGGCGCCGGCCGTGCTGCACGGCTCGGGGGCGGCGTGAGCGGGCGCTCACGCATCACCTCAACGACCGGCTTCAAGCCTCCAAAAACGACACGGCCTTTGCCGCGCGGTGGCAAAGGCCGTGTCTCTGCGGAAAGTCGAAAAAAAATCAGGCGCCCAGCGGCTCGCCGATGCGGGCGCGCAGGCGGGCGCGCAGGTTCTGGTTGGCGGGGCTGTGCTCGGCATCGAGCGCCCACATCAGGCGCAGCAGGCGGCTGATCGGCTGGGCCCGGTCCTCGATCGCCTCGGCGACCTGCTGGTGCAGGGACTTGCCCGGCAGGGAATTGCCCGAGAAGGCGGCGGTCGGCGAAAGCGTCTCGGCAGTGGTCGGCATCGCGTGCATCCCAAAAGCGGGCTTTGCCCCCCCGCGGGGCGGGCTCTTAGACCCTTCGGACTGGAATGGCTATAGGTTTGCCGGCTCGCGGTTACCGGCTTCCACGCATGACGGCGTCCCGCCTCACGACTTGTTCACCGCGAGCGGCGAACGGCTGTAGCCGTCGAGCAAGTCCTGCGGGTCGCGGTAGATCGCGATGCAACCGGCGGCCGACAGGTCGGCCTCGGGGAAGCCGCCGCACAAGAGCCCGATGGTCCGGATGCCCGCCTTACCCGCGGCTTGCGCGTCATAGGGCGTGTCGCCCACCGCGATCACCGCGTCCTTCGGCAGGTCGGGCAGCTTTTGAAGCGCCGCCTCGAAGATGTCCGGATGGGGCTTGGAGCGGTCGGCGTCGTCCGAACTCGTCACCGCATCGACCAGATCCGCGATCCCCAAAATCTTCTGGTAGTTCTCGACCTCCGAGGCCTTGCCCGACGAGGCGAGCGCGATGGTGTGCCCCTCCGCCCGCAGGTGGCCGAGCAGGTCGCGCACGCCGGGGAAGGGCCGCACGCGGTCGAGGTAGCGCCGCCTGAACAGGTCGGAGCGGTAGGCCTCGATGGTCTCGCCCTCGCGGGCGAGGCGGTCGGGATCGACGAAGACCGGCAGGAGTTGATCGCCGCCCTTGCCGATCTGGCGGCGGACCTGCGCCTCCTCGGTCTCTATGCCGAAATGCGCGAAGGCCTCGACCCAGGCGCGGGCATGCTGATCGACGCTGTCGAGCAGCGTGCCGTCGATGTCGAAGACGACGGCGCCTCGGGGGGATGCCAAAGCGGTGCCGCTCAGCGCGGGAAGATGTGCAGGCCGTCGTCGGGCAGCAGGTTGCGGGCCGGCCCGCCGGTCTGCTGGCCGCGGCCCTGCTGGTAGTAGGGCAGTTCGGGGCGCCGATCGTTGTCGCTGCCCGAATCGTATTCCCAAGGGGTGTTCCAGGGCGCGCGCCCGCTCACCGCCGGCACGGCCGGCCCCTCGAACACCGCCTCGCGCCGCGGGCCCGCCTCGGCCGAGCCGGCGGCCAGGGTGGCGCCGAGGCTCGTGGCGGCCAGCAATCCGATCGTCAGGGCGCGCATGGCTTGTCCTCGCGAAACGTCGCCCGGTCCGGGCGGTGAGGTTCAAACGGTCGAGCCTGCCCGGCGTTCCCGCGGGCGGCTCGCCTGAAACGACGAAGCCCGCCGTCCCTCGAAGGGCGGCGGGCTCTCGGAACCGTACCGGAAGAGGGACGGGTTCAGTGCAGCGACACGGCCTCGGCGGCGGCGGGGCGCTTGGCGCGGGCGGTCTTCGGCGCAGCCGTCTTGGCGATCGACTTGGCAGCGGCCTTGGCCGGAGCCTTCTCAGCGGTCTTCTCGGCCGTCTTGGCCGCCACCTTGGCCGGCTTCACCGCGGAGCGGGCGGCGGGCGACTTGGCGGCCTCGGCCACGCCCGACAGCGCCTCGGCGGGCGTGCGGACGGCCGGCTTGGCGGCACGGGGCTTCGACGCCTTCGGCGCCTTGGCCGGGGCGGCCTCGGCCACGATCTCGGCAGAGACTTCGGCGCGCGCCGCAACGGTGCGGCTCAGCTCGGCCTCGGCCTGCAGCCAGTGAATCTCGGCCCGGCCGAAGCCCCGGCCCTCGTCTTCCCAGATGTAGTAGGCGCGCTCGCGCACCTGGTGCTCGCACAACGGCATGAAGCCTCCTGATGATCGTCCGGCGTGAGCCCGAACGATGCGGAGGTCATGGTTAAGGTGCGGTTAATCGGGGCCCTGCCCTTTCGCGATCAGCCCCGCGTGAGCCGCCGATGGTTCGCCCGCACCTTGCGGCGGTAGCCCGCGACCACCGCCCCGGTCGAGGCGCCGGTGGCGATCTGCATCGCCGCCTCGCTCGCGGCAAAGATTTTCTCGCTCACCATGCGCTGCGCCTCGGCCTGGGCGGCGGTGCCGCCCGCCGCGAGCTTGGTCAGCCGCAGGCCGATCACCGCCTGCGATTCGAAGGCGAGCAGGGTCGCATCGACCCCGAGCTGCCACCACGGTCCGAACATTTCTTTGGGTTCTCCCCGAGGCGCCGTGCCGACGACGCGGAGGGCCGCTTCGCCGGTCGCGCGCGTCGAAACAAGGACGTGGTCAGTCGAAGCTGCGGCCCTTGGCGGCCGAGCCGCCGAGGCTGATCTTCTTCGGGGCGGGCGCGGCCCGGCCGCGGGTGGGCGCGGCGGCGGTGGGCTCGGCCGCGACGGGGGCCGCCTTCAGGTGCGACTGCCCGTGGATCACCGAGCCGATCTCGCCCGCGACGCGGATCAGGTCGTCGCGCTCGCAGGCGCGGGCGACCTTGAGGCCGAGCTGGTGCATGTGGCTCTTGCCGTAGAGGTAGGTCGCGAGCTTCGCCCGGGTCAGCGGCGCGATCGTCTCGAGGATGTAGGGCAGGTCGTAGTCGTCGGCGCGGTAGACCTCCCCGAGCAGTTCGAGGGAGACCGGGCATTCCGGATCGACGGTCGCGCCGGTGGTCGGGTGGGCCTGGCTCATGGGTCACCTGCTGGCGAGGGGTTGACGGTGTCGTCCTCCGCCGCGGCCAGGGCCGCGCTCGGGGGACGGGACGCACGCACGGGCGGGGCCGCCTCGACCGGACGCGCGAGGAAGCGCGGATCGAGGCATCCGGTGCAGACCGAGGCGATCGCGAGGCGGGCGCGCCGGTCGGCCCGCTCCCAGACGGTCTCCCGCCCGGCCTCACGCCCTTGCCCGGCCGCCGCGACGGCCCGCCCCTGCCCCGATCCGACCGACGCGTCGGGGACCGGGTTGGGGCGAATCCGCAGGTAGAGCGGTTCCTCCGCGCGGACAGCGGCGGGCATAGCCGAGAGCGCGGCGGCGGCAAAGAGCGCGGCGGCGCGGGCCCGCCCCCGCATCGACGCCGACCGGTCGTCCTTGGCTCGTCTCATCGGATGCGCGGCCTCGCCCTGGCATTCGCGGGAACCGGCGGGCCCGCTCGCGAGCATCCGGACCGGCAGCATCGGCCGTTATGGTAAACCGGACATGAAGGCCGGGGCGCGGCACCCTTGCGGCGTGGACACGAAAAAAAGAGCCCGGCGCTGGGGGCGCCGGGCTCGGGGGAAACCGGCGGCTCGTGCGAGCCGTCGGGCCTTGAGGAAGGTGTCGAGACTTCCCGTGAGACCGCCCTGGGGCGGTGCGTCTTAGTACGAGCCGAACTTGTAGTTGATGCCGGCGCGGACGACGGCGAACTCGGTCTCGCGGACCTGCTGGCCGCCGCTGACGAGCAGGACGCCGGGGCTGTTCACCGTGACGGTGCGGCCGGCGTTGTCGACGGCGAAGGCGCCGTTGCGGACCGAGCCCCGGTCGAGGTTCACGTACAGGCCTTCGACCTTCAGGGTCACGGCCGAGGAGCGGAAGAAGTTCAGGAAGCTGTCGGTCGGCAGGGCGTACTCGACGCCGCCGCCGGCGGCCCAGCCGGTCTGGAAGTCGTTGCTCGACACGCCGGTGCCGAAGTCGCGACCGCCGCCGCCGCCGTAGGCGAAGCCGCCGGTGCCGTACACCAGGGTGCGGTCGAAGGCGTAACCGATGCGGCCGCGCACGGTGCCGAAGTAGTCGAGGCCGGCGATGCCCGCCGGGTTGAACACCTGCTGGGCGGCCAGACCGTTGATGCCGGGCACGCTGTTGGCGACCTGGAAGCGGTTCCGCTCACGGCCGAAATCGGCGTACTGCGCGTCGGCCTCGACGCCGACGACGAAGCCGGAGCCCGGCGTGAACTGGTAGTTGTAGCCGATCTGACCGCCGCCGACGAAGCCCTCGTTGGTGCGGCTGTTGTTGAAGGCCAGGACCGCGGTGGTGCCGGCGGGCACGAGCAGCGAGGCGCCGTTGAGGCCGAGCACGGTCGGGGCGTTGCGGTTGTCGTTGGTGCCGAAGCCGTAGCCCGCGTTGAAGCCGGCGTAGAAGCCGGTCCAGGTGAACACCGGCACCGGCTGGAACACCGGCGGCGGGGCCATGCGGCGGGGAAGGTCGGCGGCCGAGGCGGCGACGGTGCCGACGACGAGGGCGGTGGAAGCGAGGAGAAGGGTCTTCATGGGATCGGGTTCCTGCAAGTTCGGCGGGAGCCGGCGCGCCGCGCGCTCCGGAATGTTATGGCCTGCATCCTGGCCGGTGAGTGCCGGGGACCTTCCCCGGATGTCGTCGCCCTCCTGCGATGAACACAGCAATTAGGCCGAACCCGTCAACGAAACGTGAAGCTTACGCGCCCGTTTGCACCCGGCATGACCGGATGTGTCATGTCGCACATCTTGCAGGCGCGGAATTGTTCTGCAGGGCAAGTCAAGTCTTGATCGGGGTCCGATCTTGCAGCGTGGTTAAAGAAAGCTTTCGGATGGTCGCAGTGGGCGTATCCCCTGGCGGATCGCGCGGGCGCACGCGAGAGGACCGAAGACGACGTTAACCATGTCGGGGGCAAGATCGGCTGGCGCCCGGCCCCCTGCCCTCCCGGACCTTTGCCCGATGCCGCTCGACCCCGAATCCCTCGATCCCGAACCGCGGCCGACGCGCCCCCTGCTGTCGTGGACCGTGAAGGTGACGCTCGCCGTGGGTCTCGCCGCGATCGTGCTCGGCCACACGATGTCGCGCACCATCGACGGAAATGCCGCGCGCGTGGCCGCCCTCGACCTCGACCCCGTGGTCACGGGCTCGATCGGGCCGTCGGCGCGGGCGACCACCCTCGATCCTTGCGTTCTGCGCGGTCGCTGATCAAAAGGGAGCACGCGACGCCCGTTGGATGTCTCGCGCGCAACCGTGCCCGGCTCCTTAGGGGAGGGCTCGGCGCTCACCTTCGATTGACAAGCTCGTGCGGGCCTCTAAGTGTCGCGCGCGTCGGGATTGCGCGACGACGGCTCGCGCGACGGCACCGCGAGGTCCGGCGGAACGCGCCCGGCCTCGACCGACCGGCCGATCCCACGCGCGATGGTTCCCTGCACCAGATGTCTTTTGCCGATCTCGGACTGAGCGACAAGGTCCTCCAGGCCGTCACCGCCGCCGGCTACACCGAGCCGACGCCGATCCAGGCCCAGGCGATCCCGCACGTGCTGGCCCGCCGCGACGTCCTCGGCATCGCCCAGACCGGCACCGGCAAGACCGCGGCCTTCACCCTGCCGATGCTGACCATGCTGGAATCGGGCCGCGCCCGCGCCCGCATGCCGCGCACCCTCATCCTCGAGCCGACGCGCGAACTCGCCGCCCAGGTCGAGGAGAATTTCGAGCGCTACGGCACCAACCACAAGCTCAACGTCGCGCTCATCATCGGCGGCGTCTCCTTCGCCGACCAGGACGCCAAGCTGACCCGCGGCACCGACGTGCTGATCGCCACGCCCGGCCGCCTGCTCGACCATTTCGAGCGCGGCAAGCTGCTGCTCACCGGCGTCGAACTCCTCGTCATCGACGAGGCCGACCGCATGCTCGACATGGGCTTCATCCCCGACATCGAGCGCATCGTGAAGATGGTGCCGTTCACCCGCCAGACGCTGTTCTTTTCCGCGACCATGCCGCCGGAGATCGAGCGGCTGGCCGACATGTTCCTGTCGAACCCGCAGCGGGTCGAGGTCAGCCGTCCGGCCTCGGCCGCGGCGACCATCGAGCAGCGCCTCGTGGCGACGGGCTCGGAGGGCCACGAGAAGCGCAAGGTGCTGCGCCAGCTCATCCGCTCGGCGGACGAGCTGCAGAACGGCATCATCTTCTGCAACCGCAAGCGCGACGTGGCGCTGCTGCAGAAGTCGCTCGCCGGCCACGGCTTCAACGTCGCCGCGCTGCACGGCGACATGGACCAGCGCGCGCGGATGGCCGCGCTCGACGGCTTCCGCAGCGGCGAGGTTCCGCTGCTGGTGGCGTCCGACGTGGCCGCCCGCGGCCTCGACATCCCGGCGGTGAGCCACGTCTTCAATTTCGACGTGCCGAACCACCCGGAGGACTACGTCCACCGCATCGGCCGCACCGGCCGCGCGGGCCGGTCCGGCCACGCCTTCACCCTGGCGAACCGTTCCGACGAGCGCTCGCTCTCGGCGATCGAGGCGCTGATCGGCCAGCCGATCGCGTGGCTCGACGGCGACCTCGCCAGCGTGGCCGAGCCGGCGGAGGACGATTCCGAGCCGCGCCGCCGCCGCGGCACCCGCCGCAGCGCCGCGGGCAAAGGTTCCTCGGAAAGGGGATCTTCCGACAGAGGTTCGTCCGAGCGTGGCTCCGAGCGCGAGGGCGCCCGTTCCGAGGGCCGCAGCCGCGGCGGTCGCCGCTCCGGAGGGGAACGCGCCCGCTCCGAGGAGCCGCGCCGCGAGGCGGAAGCCCGCCGCGAGGCCGAGCCGCGTCGTGAGCCCGAGCCCGTCGCCCCGGCCCGCGAGCCCCGCCGGGCGCCGGAGCGCGGCCGCGGCGAGCCGCGCGGGCGTCACCGCGACGAGGACGACGACACGCCGGTGGGCCTCGGCTCGCACGTGCCGGCCTTCCTGCTGAAGCCCGCCGCACCGCGCAAGAGCAAGGACTGAGGGTGCCCCTCCCCCGGGGGGCTCCGGGATCGGGCGTTTCCGTCGCCCGATTTCTCGGGATTTTCCCGAGCCCCTCTTAACGTCCTGGCGAGGATCGTGCGGCGATACTCCCCCGAAGGACGGTCCTCGTCCGGAGGAGCGGATAACGCCGGATGAGCCCCGACCTCGACCGTGAGCGCAGCCTCGTCCTCGCGCAGCGCAGCTTCGAGCTGATGCGCGACTATTGCAGCACCGCGACGCCGCGCGCCTACGCCGTCTGGTACACCTACGTGGCCGGCAGCCAGCCGCTGATGAACGACGCCATCAAGCGCCTGACCACGCAGAACGGCACGCTGACCAGCGCCGACATCGACGGGCTCCACGACACCTACATCGACGGGCGCCGCCTCGCGATGGAGATGGACCGGATGAACTCGACCCTCATCGCCGAGGTCGAGGGCATCATGGACATGATCGACGTGTCGATCCACTCGACCACGCAGTACGGCGAGTCGCTCCAGGCCTTCACCCACGACATCGCCAACGCGGCCACCAGCCGGGCGCGGCTCAAGGAGGTGGTCACCGCGATCATCGCCAACACCCGCGACGTGACGGCCAACAACCGCACCCTCGAAGCCCGCATGCGCGAGAGCCGCAACGAGATCGAGACGCTGCGCGAGACGCTCGAAGCCACGCGCCTGGAGAGCCTCACCGACCCGCTGACGGGCTTAGGGAATCGCAAGAGTTTCGAGGAGGGCCTGCGCCGGGCGATCGAGACCGGTGCCGGGCACCGCCCGTCGAGCCTGATCGTGCTCGACATCGATTACTTCAAGCGCTTCAACGACCTCTACGGCCACCTCACGGGTGATCAGGTGCTGCGCCTCGTCGCCATCGTGATGCGCGAGCATATCGCCCAGAAGGGCGCGACGCTCGCCCGCTTCGGCGGCGAGGAGTTCGGCATCGTCCTGCCGGAGACCGACCGGGCCACCGCCCGCGAGATCGCCGAGCGGGTGCGCACCAGCGTCACCGGCCGCGAACTGGTCAAGCGCTCGACCGGCGAGTCGCTCGGCAAGGTCACGGTGTCGCTCGGCGTCGCGATGCAGCGCCCGGACGACAACGCGGTCTCGCTCCTGGAGCGGGCCGATTCCTGCCTGTTCGCCGCCAAGCGCGCCGGCCGCAACCGCACGCTCGACGAGAACCAGGCCGCCGCCCTGCCGAACGTGGCCTGAGCGGCGCTCTTTTTTATCCCACCCTCCCCCTCATCCTGAGGTGCCGCGAAGCGGCCTCGAAGGAGGGCTCCAGGAATCGCGCGATTTCTGGAGCCCTCCTTCGAGGCTACGCTTCGCTTCGCACCTCAGGATGAGGGGGTTGGATGGGGGCCACGGACCGGCGGACCGAACCCCTGATCACGGGATCACGGGATCACGCAGCGGCCCATAGGTCGCGCGGTAGCTGCGCGGGCCGATCATCGGGAGCAGGAGGCGCCGCGCCCAGCCGGGCAGATCGGCCGAGCGCGACATCCGGTCGGTCATCGCCTGGACATGGGCGACGCGGGGGCGGCACCGCGCCTCGTACGCCGCGCCGATTCCGCTCCAATCGGCCCGCCCGGCGAGCAGGTCCGCCAGCACCAGGGCGTCTTCGAGGGCGAGCGCCGCGCCCTGCGCCCAGACCGGCGCGGTGGCATGCGCCGCGTCGCCCGCCAGCACGACCCGGCCCGCGGACCAGTGCGGGATGCGGATCTCTTCGAGCGGCGAGTGGTGGATCGCGTCCGGCTGCGCCAGCACCGCGTCGAGCGTGGCGCGCACCGGCCGCGGGAAGCCGGCGAAGGCGCTGCGGACGCTGGAGAAATCGCGGCCCGTGGCGCCCGCGACCGAGGCCCAGCCGTAGACCTCGCCGCGATCCACCGGGATCAGCAGGAACAGCGCGCCGGCCCCGGCCCAGACCGTCCAGGCCGCCACGCCGGGATCGGGCGCCATGAAGCGCCAGCTCGCGGGCGCCAGCAGGGCCGCCTGGGGGGCGGCCTCGCCGAACAGGGCGCGGCGCACCCGCGAATGGACGCCGTCCGCCCCGACCAGCAGGCCGCCGCGCAGGCGTCCGCCGTCCGTGAGGTCGAGCGAGACGCCGCCTAGCTCGGGGCGGATCGCCGCGACGGCGCGGCCCAGGATCAGGTCGTCCGGGGGTAGGTCCCGGCCGAGCAGGCGCAGCAGGTCGGCGCGGCGCAGGCAGCGCGGCGTCAGCTCTTCGCCCCAGAACGCCGCCTCGTCGACGGAAAACAGCAGCCGGTCGCCCGCGGTGCGGTACTCCCGGCGCCGCACCGGCGTGCCGACCTCCCGCAGTGCCTCGGCCAGCCCGAGCTGCGCCAGGGCGTGGACCGCGTTGCCGGGCAGGTTGATCGCGAGCCCCCCGTCCTCGGGAGCGGCGCGCCGCTCCAGCGTGAGCGAGGAAACGTTTCGCAGGGCCAGCGCCCGCCGGACCGCGAGGCCGGCGATGCCGCCGCCCGCGATCAGGACTTTCGCGGCCTCGCTCGCGTCCATGGCATCCTCACGCGCAGATTTGTCGTCGGCGCCTCGGCGAAGAGGCCCCGCAGCCGGGCGCGCTCCCGTTCCGAGGCCGTCGCGGCATTCGGTCGGGCGAACAGATAACCCCGCATCCGGTCGCAGCCCAGGTCGCGCCGCATCGCGAGCGGCCCGGCGGTCTCGACCCCACCACTTCGCAAAACGACGACGCCGCCACGGAGGGGTGATCCGTGGCGGCGTTTTCGGCGTCCTCGAAGCGTTCGGCGCGGGTCGAGCGCGGTCTCAGTACTTGCGCACCAGCGGGGCCGGGGCGAGGGCGGCCGGGCTGTCCCAGGCGTAGCGGAAGCCGACCGAGACCACATCGGCGCTGCCGTCGGCGATGGCGGCGAACGGGATGTTGGCGACGTTGTAGTTCTGGCCCGGCCCGGCCACGATCCGGTTCCTGCCGAGGAAGACGTGGGCGTAGCTGGCGTTGAGGACCAGCTTGTCGCTCCAGCGGTAGCTGGCGCCGACGGAGGCGACGTAGCGGTCGCCGTCGGGCAGGCGCACCGAGCGGTTGGAGGTGTCGATCGGCCCGTCGTCGTAGCCGAAGCCGCCGCGCACCGTCAGGTTCGGCGACCAGTCGTATTCCAGGCCGACCGAGTAGAAGTAGGCATCCTTGAAGTTGAGCGCCAAGCTGGTGACCGGCACGCCGAACTGCCGCGACGTGATGGCGATGTCGCCGAGCCTCGACCAGTTGTCCCACTCGAAGCCGAAATTGATCCGGGTGACCGGGTTGAGCGCCTGGGTCAGGCCGACGCTGAGTTTTTCCGGCGTGTTGAGGTTGGCCGTGACCTGCTGCCCGAAGGTCGGCAGGGCGAACGAGCCCTCGATGTCGTGGTGCACCGAGGAGCGGTAGCCGACGCCGAACACCGTGCCCTCCCAGGGGGTGATCGTCGCGCCCGCGGTCCAGCCCGCGCTCCACGATTCGCCCTTGATGAAGGCCGGCGGATAGAAGGCCGGGGAGATGCCGGGCACCGGAATCGCCTGCCGCAGGGTCAGGCGGAAATACTCGACGTTGGCGCCGACGCCGACCGAGAGCCAATCGTTCACCTTGTAGCCGATGACCGGGTTGAACGAGAGCGAGAAGATGCGCGAGGAGCGGCCGTAGATCGAGCCGGCCCAGTCCGGGCGCGGCTTGGTGACGAGGCCGTAGGGCGCGCCGGTCTGGATGCCGACGTAGAGGCGGTCGGTGAGTTGGTAGGAGGTCGCGCCGGACGGCAGAACCGCGCCCTGGCCGATCTCGCCGGAATCGCCGAAGGGGGCGAGGAACGGGGCGGTGCCGACGGTCGGGCGAATTTCGCCCGAGAGGTTGACGAAGGTCAGGCTCTGCTCGGAGTTGAAGCCCGGCCGCATCGTCACGGTCGCCGGGTTCCAGAAGATCGAGGAGACGCCCGCCGCGCCCGAGGCCGAGCCCGCGAAGGCGACGCCCACACCCTGCGCGCTCTGCTCGCGCAACCCGAAGGCGCCGGCCTGCGCCCCCGTCGCGGCACCCATCGCGGCGACCGTGCCGACGACGGCGAGCGCGCGGATTCTAACCCGAGTCATGTCGGACCCCACCGTTTCTTGATCGTTGTGGCGTGCGACGATCGAAGCGGCTCGCACGTGTTCCGTCGAGGGGTGCAGGGGCCGGATGAACGAAGAATTGCCGACCGCGCGGTTTTTGCCACGCTTCCGCCGCGATCGGTCTTGCGTGGCGGCGGGAACACATCGGGGCGTCGGAAACGGGAGGCGCGGTGGCGGCGTTGAGCCTTCGCTTGCGCCCGGTGCGCGCGGCGACCATGCTCGCTTCAAAACGGCTTGAGGGAGACCCGGCGATGAAGCTGATCCGGCACGGCGAGAGCGGCGAGGAGCGGCCCGGTCTGGTCGATCGCGACGGCGGCCTGCGCGACCTCTCGGGGGTGCTGCGCGACATCGCCGGCCCCGGCCTGTCGCGCGAATCGCTCGACCGGCTGGCGCGGATCGACCCGCAAAGCCTTCCGCTCCTGCCGGCCGGCACCCGGCTCGGCCCCTGCGTCGGCGGCACCCGCAACTTCGTGGCGATCGGCCTCAACTACGCCGACCACGCCGCCGAGACCGGCGCGGCGATCCCGGCCGAGCCGATCGTGTTCAACAAGGCTCCCTCCTGCATCGTCGGCCCGAACGACACGGTGATCCTGCCCAAAGGCTCGGCCAAGACCGACTGGGAGGTGGAGCTCGCCGTGGTGATCGGGGCGCGTGCGTCCTACGTCCACGCCAACGAGGCCCTGCGCTACGTGGCGGGCGTGTGCATCTGCAACGACCTGTCGGAGCGCGAATTCCAGATGGAGCGCGGCGGCACGTGGACCAAGGGCAAGGGCTGCCCGACCTTCGGTCCGCTCGGCCCCTGGCTGGTGACGCTCGACGAGATTCCCGACCTCAAAAGCCTCGGCATGAGCCTCGACCTCAACGGCCGGCGGATGCAGACCGGCTCGACCGCGACCATGATCTTCGACGTGGCGCAGATCGTGGCCTACGTCTCGCACTTCATGATGCTGGAGCCCGGCGACGTCATCACCACCGGCACGCCGCCGGGCGTCGGCCTCGGCATGAAGCCGCCGCGCTATCTCAAGAGCGACGACGAGATGGTCCTGCGCATCGATGGACTCGGCGAGCAGCGCCAACGGGTCGTGGCCTTCGACGACTGGACCGCGAAGGTCGCCGCGGGCGAGCCGACGAACTGATTCTTCAGGGCATCAGCGCCGCGTCCACCGCTGCCGGGTTCGTCGCGATCACCCGCAGCAGCACCGCGGCGACGGGGTCGGGCCGGGTGCGGCCCTGCTCCCAGCTTTGGACAGTCGCGGGGTCGAGCCCGAACCGGCTCGCAAATTCGGTCTGCGTTAGATCGAGGCCCTCGCGGATGGCGCGGACATCGATCTCTGCCTCCAGAACCTGCGCGTGAATGCCGAGCGCGGCGAACTTCGCCACGGGATCACGCCCCTTCGGGATCGTGACCTCAAGGGGGACGCCGTGGCCGGCCGCAATCCAGTCGAGCGCGGCATGGGCCTCACGCAGGGTCGTGCCGAATGCCCTGATGGTCTGAGCGACCGTCACCGGTTGTGGGATCGGCTCTGCCATCGACAGCCGCAGCCGAGCGGGAGAACCGGACAAAACGGGGCGCTCGGCCGGCGGATCGTCCCGCCGTGCGAGCGCTTCCTTGAAGGACAGCCGAGTCGGCATCGGTCACTCCCGGAATCATGTCGTCGGGTACAGCCCGCAAAGGTTGCGCGCCGATCATCCTGCGATCGCCCACCCCACGGCAAGGCTTGATTTTTCCCCCGCCTTCGCTCTCAAAGGTGTCATGAGCGACACCGTTGTCCCCCTCACCTCCTCCGCCGCCCCGGCCGCGATCCGGCATGATTGGACGCTGCCCGAGATCCAGGCGATCCACGACCTGCCGCTGCTCGACCTCGTGCATCGGGCCGGCCTCGTGCATCGGGCGCACAACGACCCGGCCGACATCCAGCGGGCGGCGCTGCTGTCGATCAAGACCGGCGGCTGCCCCGAGGATTGCGCCTATTGCCCGCAATCGGCCCACCACAAGGGCGCCAACCTCCCCCGCGAGCGGCTGATGCCGGTGGACGCCGTGCTGAAGGAGGCGGCTGCGGCCAAGGCCAACGGGGCGCACCGCTTCTGCATGGGCGCGGCGTGGCGCAAGCCGAAGGACGGGCCGGACTTCGACGCGGTGCTGGAGATGGTGCGCGGCGTGCGCGGCCTCGGGATGGAAGCCTGCGTGACGCTCGGCATGCTGACGCAATCCCAGGCGCAGCGCCTCGCGGAAGCGGGGCTCACCTCCTACAATCACAACCTCGACACCGGCCCCGAATTCTACGGCGACATCATCTCGACCCGCACCTACGAGGACCGGCTCCAGACGCTGGAGCATGTGCGCGAGGCCGGGATCGGCGTCTGCTGCGGCGGCATCGTCGGCATGGGCGAGCGGGTGCGTGACCGCGCCGAGATGCTTCTGGTGCTCGCCAACCACGCGCCGCACCCGGAGAGCGTGCCGATCAACGCGCTGGTCGCCGTCGAGGGCACGCCGCTGGAGGACCGCCCGCCGATCGATCCGCTCGAGCTGGTCCGGATGTGCGCCACCGCCCGCATCGTCATGCCGAAGGCCCGCGTGCGCCTCAGCGCCGGCCGCAAGAGCCTGACCCGCGAGGCGCAGATCCTCTGCTTCCTGGCCGGCGCCAACTCGATCTTCTACGGCGAGCGCCTGCTCACCACCGCCAACAACGAGGCGGACGAGGACGCCGCGCTGCTGCGCGACATCGGCGTGCCGGTGCCGGAGGTGACGCTGGCGGCGGCGGAGTAGCGCTTGTCCCCTCCCCCTTGCGGGGAGGGGTAAGGGGTGGGGGTGGTGCAGAAGGCACCGCCTCGCCTCATCCTGAACCACCCCCACCTCCTACCTCCTCCCCGCAAGGGGGAGGAGAAGGCCCGTCTCAAGCCGCCTTCGCCTGCGCCGCCCGGTCCGGGACGACGATGCGGAAGCGGGCGCCGCTGGCGGTGTCGTCGAGGCCGAGCGTGCCGCCGTTGAGGCGGACTAGCTCCGAGGCGATGGCGAGGCCGAGCCCCGTGCCGCCGGGGCGGGTCGAGCCCTGGAAGGCGGCGAACAGGTTGGCCCGCGCCCGGGGCGGCACGCCGGGGCCGTTGTCGGCGACGAGGATCGTGACGCGGCCAGAGCCGCGGGGGCCGTCGCGAAACCCCTCGATCTCGACCTGGGCCCCTTGCGTGCGCGCGGCGGCGTGGGCCTGGACCGCGTTGCGCACGAGGTTGGTCAGTGCCCGCAGGAGCTGCTCGGGATCGACGTCGATCTCGAGGTCGTCGGGCGCGCGCACGCTCACCTGCACGCCGGCGCCCGGCATCAGGCCGCCGAGATCGGTCAGCTCGTCGAGGAGCGGGGCCAGCGGCACCATGCGGCGCTGGGCGTTGGGCTCGGTCGCCCGGCCGTAGGCCAAAGTCGCCTCGCAGAAGCGGATCGCCCGGTCGAGGGTCGCGACGAGGCGCGGCGCCACGCGCTGCACCAGCGGATCGGAAGAGGTCTCGAACCGGTCGCCCAGCAGCTGGGCGGTGGTGAGCAGGTTGCGCAGCTCGTGGTTGATCTTGCTCACCGAGAGGCCGAGTTCGGCCAGCCGCCGCTTCTGGCGCAGCTCGCCGCCGAGCGCGACCTCCATCCGGGCCAGCGCCGCCTCGGCCTGGCCGATCTCGTCGGTGCGCGGCGCGCAGGCCGCCGGGCGGTCGGGCCGCTCGGGATCGTCGGCGAAGGCCGCGATGTTGCGGGCGAGCCGCAGCACCGGCCGCACGATGGTCCGCTGCAGCACGAAGAACACGAGGCCGGCGGCCAGCGCCGCGATGACGGCGCAGGCGGCGAGCAGGCGCAGCGCGAAGGCGATGAGGCGCTCGCGTAAGGGGCCCTCGTCCACGAGCACCTCGACGGCGCCGAGACCGCCCCGCCCGTTCCCGACCGCCCGGATCGGCGTGTCGGCGGGAAACAGCAGGGTGCGGAAGGCGCCGCGGATCGCGCCGGTCCAGTCCTGCTCGCGCAGGTCCACGGTTTCGGCGACGGTCTCGGGCATCGGCTCGACGGAGAGCAGGCGCCACGCCTCGCCGTCGCGCACGGCGACGGCGCGGGCCCCCAACTCCGCCAGCAGGCGCCGGGCGAGGTCGTCGGAGACGTTGCCCTCGGGGGCGGCCCGCAGCACCAGGGCGGCGACCTGAGCCGCCGCCACCCGGTCGGACAGGCGCGAGAGCCGGTAGCTCGCGACCAGGGGGACGAAGACCAGGATCTCGGCCAGGACCACGAAGGCCACGGTGAGGAGGAACAACCGGCCGGACAGGCCCAGGCGGGACCGCGGGCGGAAGCGGGTCGCTCCCCCCGTCGTCGCAGTCCCGGCCGAAGTCTCGCAGTGCGTTTTCAAGGGCACGGGACGGGCGGCCAAAGCCGCCGGTTCGTGCCGGTCCGTCCGCTCCGGGGTGCCAGCCCGGAACGAGAACGGAAAGCGGGGCCGTCTCAAGCGTCACCCGTCGTTGTGGCTGTCGATCTGAGCGGCGCATCCCTCGGCCCGGCCTGACCTCTTGGCCGAGGCGCCCGGGGCGAGGGGGCGTGCGCCACTCGCTTGTGCACAAGTCTTATGCGCGGAGCGTCCGCCGCTCAAGACGTCTGCGTAGATAAACCGACAGGAGGGCGAAGGCCGCGAGCCCCGCGAGCGCGGCGATCAGGGTCGGGCTCACCAGGGAGCGCAGGTCGAGGCCGACCGCGCAGTCGGTGCCGCCCGCGGCGAGGCAGGCGTCCTTCGTCGCCTCGCGGGCGGCGAGCAACTCGTCGAGGCCGGCGCCGAGACCGGAGAAGATGAAGGCGCCGGGCAGCAGGCCGAGGACGGTGCCGAGGAAGAAGCTGCGGACCGACACGCCGAAGGCCGCGGGGGTGAGGTTGGTCATCCAGAACGGGAAGATCGGCAGCAGGCGCAGGGTGAGGACGTAGCCGAACCCGTCGCGGCGGAAGCCTTCGGCGAAGCGCCCGAGGCGGGGGCCGGCCCGGCGGCGGATCAGGTCGCCCGCGGCGAGCCGTCCGATCGAGAACACGATCATCGCCCCCGTGGTGGCCGAGCCGACCGAGATCAGGGCGCCGGTGAGCGTGCCGAACAGGAGGCCGGACAGGGCGGTGAGCGCCACGGTGACGGCGGGGATCGAGACGACCACGCCGGAGACGAAGACGAGGACCATGAGCCCGATCGCTCGCGCCCGATCCTCGGCGACGGCGGCCTGGAGCGAGGCGCGGGCCTCGGTGATGCGGTCGAGATCGAGCAGGCGCGAGCCGCCCGCCGCGGCGATGCCGAGCGAGAGGGCGAGCAGCACCGCCAGCGGCAGCCAGCGCAGCCAGGGGCGCCGGGGCCCTGCCTCCGTCATCGACTGACGCCCTCGCGGCCCGTCACGGGATTCGAAAGGACGAGTCCTTTCGCGGGTCCAGGGCGGAGCCCTGGTCGAGAGGGAAGCCGGGGCTCTGCCCCGGCGCCCCGCCGAAGGGATGATCCCTTCGGTATCCCGGACACACGCATCACCCGGGCTTGCGCATCCGTAGGATCTTGAAGAAGCCGCCGGGGAAGGTCGGGGCGAGGCCCATCACCTCGACGCCGTTGCGGCGGGCCCAGGCCTCGATGCGGGTGGCCTTGAAGTCGGAGGACCAGCCGATCTTGGTGCAGAGCGGGGCGACGATCTCCTCGACGCGGGCGACCGGGCCGTTGGACTGGCCGAAATGGTTGGCGAGCACGATGCCGCCGCCGGGGCGCACCACCCGCAGGAACTCGGTCAGCGCGGCTTCCGGGTCCGGCACCAGGGTGATGAGGAACTGCGCCACCACCGCGTCGAAGCTGGCATCGGCATAGCCGAGGCGGCACACGTCCATGACCTGCAGGCCCTTGACGTGGGTGAGGCCGCGGCGGGCGACCTTGCGGTTTGCCCGCTTCAGCATGTCCTCGGAGAGATCGACGCCGCAGACGAAGCTGTCGCGCGGGTAGTAGCCGAGCGACAGGCCGGTGCCGACGCCGGCCTCCAGCACCCGCGGCCCGTGGGCGACCGCGGCCTGCACGGCGGCGCGGGCGGCGGGCTCGGTGAGCTTGTCGTAGACCACGTCGTAGACCGGCGCCCAGCGGGCATAGGCCTTGCGCATCAGGTCGGTGGTCGGCCCGGCCTCGGGCGCCCGCTGGTTCAGCATCTCGTGCGTGACCCTTTTCTCAGATCGTCCCGTCGCGCCGTGAACGGGGCGCAAGCCCGGACAGCGCGACGGATAAAGGTATCGGAAAACCGGATTGCGACGGGCGTAGCGCGAGGCTTCCCATCAGGCGGCCTCGGCCGTCCCCGCCTGCAACGCGCCGATGCGGCGGATGGTGCCGCCGCCGAGCACGCGGGCGCGGGGGCCGTCGTCGGCGTAGATCACGCAGGCCTGCCCCGGCGAGACGCCGTCCTCGGCGACGGCGAGTTCAACCTCGGCGTGGCCTTCCGCGGCGTTCCACGACAGGCGGGCGGGGCGCGGCTCGCGGGTGGAGCGCACCCGCACGGCGACCGGTAGATCGGACAGCGTCTCGGGCGCGCCCTCCCCCAACCAGTTGAGGTCGGTCAGCCGGATGCGGCGGGTGGCCAGCGCGGCGCGGGGGCCGACGACGACGCGGGCGGTCTCGGGCTCCAGCCGCACGACGTAGAGCGGCTCGCCGACCGACAGCTTCAGGCCGCGGCGCTGGCCGACGGTGTAGTGCACGATGCCCTGGTGCTCGCCGAGCTGGCGGCCCTCCAGATCGACGATGGCGCCGGGGCGGGTCGCCTCGGGCCGCAGCTTGGCGATCACGTCGGCGTAGCCGCCCTGCGGCACGAAGCAGATGTCCTGGCTGTCGGCCTTGTCGGCGACCGTCAGCCCGAGGTCGCGGGCCAGTGCCCGGGTCTCGTCCTTGGGGCGCTCGCCCAAGGGGAAGCGCAGGAAGGCGAGCTGCTCGGGCGTGGTGGCGTAGAGGAAGTAGCTCTGGTCGCGGGCCGGATCGAGGGCGCGGTAGAGGGCGCGCCCTCCCCCCGGTGCGGGGCGGCTCGCGACATAGTGGCCGGTGGCGAGCGCCTCGGCGCCGAGGTCGCGGGCCATGCCGAGCAGGTCGCGGAACTTGACCGAGCGGTTGCACTCGACGCACGGGATCGGCGTCTCGCCCGAGAGGTAGCTCTCGGCGAAGCGGTCGATCACCGACTCGCGGAAGCGGTCCTCGTAGTCGAGGACGTAATGGGGGATGCCCAGCGTCTCGGCTACGGTGCGGGCGTCGTGGATGTCGCGCCCCGCGCAGCAGGCGCCCTTGCGATGGGTCGCGGCGCCGTGGTCGTAGAGCTGGAGCGTGACGCCGACGACGTCGTAGCCCTCGCGCTTCAGCAGCCCGGCCACCACCGAGGAATCGACGCCGCCCGACATGGCGACGACGACGCGCGTCTCGTGCGGGGGCTTCGGGAGATCGAGCGAGTTCATGGCCGTGATGGGCCCGTGCGGGCCGTCGCGAGGGCGCGGGCGGGCTCGAGCCCGGCTGCGTGTGCGGGAGTCTATAGCGATCCCGGTCCGGGTTTTCCAGGGACGCCGAGGGAGCGGGGATCGGCAAAAGCTGCCGGATGGGCGGCATTTTCGGCTGGGTCGAAGCCGGGCCGGTCGGGATCGTCCAAAAAATTCGCTCGATCCGGGAGGGGCTTGGCCGGTCCCGCCGGCTGGCGCGCGGCTTGCGCGGGACCGCCGGAACGAGGTCGAGGCATGACGGTCGCGCGCACGGACAGGAACGAGGGGACGGCCTGGGCGCCCGCGCGGCCCGCCGCGCCGCCGCGCGCGGCCGGGGCGGGCGAGCGCTTCAGCCTCGCGCAGGACCGCTTCGAGGCCGCGCGGGCGGAGGCGCGGATCGCCGCCGCGCGGCAGGACCGTGCCCGCACCGAGGCGCGCCAAGCCGATGCCCGGCAAGTCGATGCCCGGCAAGTCGATGAACGCCGAGCCGAGGCCGGGCGCGAGGCGCGCCGGGCGGAGGATGCCGACCGGGCGGCCGTCGCCGAGGCGGCGGCGAAGCGCGCACCGGCGGCCGGGGCATCGAGCGCGGCGGCGCCGCCGCGCGCTGCGGCTGCGGAGGGCGCGGCCAAGGGCACCGCGACGGGTCTTTCGCGGGACACCGCGTTGCGTCCCGCGGGCGGCGCCGACGCGAAGGGCGCCGAGCGGGCCGAGGTGGAGGGTAACGCAGCGTCCGCGCCGGAGGGCACGAAAGCGGATGCCGTCACCGATGCGACGGGTAAAGGCGCACCCGGCGAGCGCGCGACGCCGGAGGATGAGGCCGCCGCGGGCGAACGCGCCCCCGAGGGCGTCGCCGGCCCCGTGCCGATGCCGGTCCCCACGGCGGCTGCGGTCGTGCCGGCAGCGGGCCAGCCCGGCGCCGCGCTCTCGGCGGAGCCGGTCGCCGCGCAGGGGGCTGTCACCGCAACCGCGCCGGTCGGCGAAGAGGTGCCTGGAACGGAGGCGCCCGGCGCTGCGGTCAAAGGTGAAGCGTCCAAGGGGGATGTGGCCGCGGGGGAAGCGGCCAAAAGCGACGCGCTCGGCGCCGGGACCAAGGCGTTCGAGGCCGCCCTGGCCGCGGCCGGAGGCGGCAGTGCGGGCGGCGCCGCGCCCGCGGCCTCCCCCTCCCCCAACTCCCAAACGACCGCCGCGCCGGGCGGTCCCTCGGCCACGGCGGAAACCGCGTCCAATCCACAAAGCACCCCTGCCCTGCCCGCCCCGATCCCGCTCGGCGCCGTGCCGATGACGATCGGCCTGCGCACGCTGGCCGGGGCCGCGCGCTTCGCGATCCGGCTCGATCCGGTCGAACTCGGCGCCATCGAGGTGTCGCTCGATCTCGACCGGGAGGCCGGGCGGGCGCGGGCGCATCTCACCGTCGACCGGCCCGAGACCCTGGCGCTGCTCCAGCGCGACGCGGGCGTGCTCCAACAGGCGCTGGCGCAGGCCGGCTTCGAGGCGACCGACGGTATCGGCCTGTCGCTGCGCGGCGAGACCGGCGGCCAGGGCGACCGGAATTCCGGGCGCGAGCCCGAGCGCGGCGCGCCCGGGGCCCGAACCGGCGTTCAGGCCGGCCGCGACGCCGAGGCCATCCTCGATCCTTCCGCCCTCCGACGCCTGCGGGCCGTCGGCGGCCTCGATCTCCGCATCTAGGGATTTTTTGCCATGGCCGCGGGCATCGCCAGCAGCACCAGCATCGCCAACGCGACGGCGACCACCACCGCCGACACCAAGGCGATCGCGGGCAACTTCACCCAGTTCCTAACCCTGCTGACCACGCAGCTGAGGAACCAGAACCCGCTCGACCCGATGGACACCAACCAGTTCACCCAGCAGCTGGTGCAGTTCGCGGGCGTCGAGCAGCAGCTCAAGACCAACGACCAGCTCGGCACCATCCTGGCGAGTTCCAAGGCGTCCGCCGCGGCCTCGACCTCGAGCCTGATCGGCCGGTCGGTCGTCGCCGACGGCGCCACCACCGACCTGAACGGCGGCAAGGCGAGCTGGACCCTCACCCCGGCCCGGGCCGCGGCGCGGGCGATCGTCACGATCAAGGGGACGGACGGCAGCGTGGTGGCCACCAAGACGACGACGCTCAAGGCCGGCGCCCAATCCTTCGACTGGAACGGCGCCACCGCGTCGGGCCTCACCGCCAAGGACGGGCAGTACACGATCACGGTCGACGCCATCGACGCCACCGGCGCCAAGGTCGCGGTCGATACCAAGGTGAGCGGCAAGGTCGACGGGGTGGACCTCAGCGGAACCGAGCCGGTGCTGACGATCGGGGCGTCGCGCGTTCCGGCGTCGGCGGTGAAATCCCTCGTGGCGTCAGCCTCTTAGTGCGATGCAGCAAGTGTTTTCCACACCTGCCCCAAAACGACGAATCGCATTGTACCGACCCACTTCAAGAACTTTTAAGCGGACGCAAGTAGCTTGGCTCTCGACAGGTCAGTCGAGTGTAGAGCGTATCATGACCGAGACCCCCCGGCCGCGTGTGAAATATGTGATAGGGCCCGACGGCAGCCCCCTGACGATCGCCGATCTCCCCCCCGTCTCCACCCGCCGTTGGGTCATCCGCCGCAAGGCCGAAGTCGTCGCCGCGGTGCGCGGCGGTCTCCTCAGCCTGGAGGAAGCCTGCCAGCGCTACACCCTCACCACCGAGGAATTCCTGAGCTGGCAGTACTCCATCGACCAGCACGGTCTCGCGGGCCTGCGCACCACGCGCATCCAGCACTACCGGCACTGATCGTTTGTCGGATCGGGCTGGTGCGAGGCTTGTCTCGCCCAGGCTCTTCAGGAAGCCGCCTCGCGGAGACGCAGGGCGGCTTTTTCGTGTCGGTGCGCCGGAGACGGGCGCCTCGGCACGAGAGGGCTTGCGAGTCCGCCTCAGGCAAACCCGCGCCGTCATTGCGAGGCGGAACTGACGCAATCCAGGGCGCGACTTTTTCGGATGGGGCGAGACCGTGCCGACGACATCGGCAGGCGCGCGTCTTCCCTGGACAATGCGGAGCGCTGGATTGCTTCGGCTCCGCCTCGCAATGACGGAGTGGCGGTTCGATCCGGTTGGCTAATCGGCGACCCCGTTGGAGTTTTGGGCGAGGAAACCTCGGCAATCGGTTGATGGAATACGAAAATTCGGTTCGCCTCATGATGGCGTATTCTGCGGTGCTCGTGCCGCCGAGCGGGACACTACCCACGCCCCGTACCTCATGCGGCGCATGTCGCCTCTGGCTCGCCGACCTGTGCAAGCGCCGTCACCTCACCCCGCATTAACCACCCGCTAACCACCACCTGGGCAATTCTTGCCGGGTGGGCGCGAAACGCGTCCGCGCCTCTCGCCGTGGGCCGCGATCCGTCCGTGAAGCCGATCCTCGAACTGGTGACGAAGCTGGGCCCGGCGCGCATCGCCGCGATGGCGGCCGTGACGCTGACGCTCGTCGGCTTCTTCGCCTTCGTGATCCTGCGGGTGTCGCGCCCCGACATGGGCGTGCTGTTCTCCGACCTTTCGATGCAGGATTCCTCCGCGGTCGTCCGTGAACTCGATGCGCGGGGCATCGCTTACGAGACCAAGGGCGAGTCCGGCCAGACCGTGATGGCGCCCCGCGCCGACCTCGCCAAGCTCCGCATGGATCTCGCCGGCAAGGGCCTGCCGAGCCAGGGCGGAGTCGGCTACGAGATTTTCGACAAGGGCGACGCGTTCTCGTCCACCAGCTTCGTCCAGAACGTGAACCACCTGCGGGCGATGGAGGGCGAACTCGCCCGCTCGATCCGCGCCATCGGCCGGGTCCAGGGCGCCCGCGTCCATCTCGTCATCCCCGAGCGGCGCCTGTTCGAGCGCGACCGCGAGGCGCCTTCCGCCGCCATCGTGGTCAAGCTGATGGGCGACCTCGACCCGAGCCAGGTGCGCGCGATCCGCCATCTCGCGGCCTCCGCCGTCGAAGGGCTGAAGCCCGAGCGGGTCTCGATCGTCGACGAGCGCGGGCGGCTCCTGGCCGACGGCGCGCGCGGCGCCGAGGCCGAGGGCGCGGGCCTGATGGAGGAGCGCCAGGGCGGCATCGAGCGGCGGTTGCGCGCGCAGATCGAGGAGATCGTCGCCGGCATCGTCGGCCAGGGCCGCGCCCGCGTGCAGGTCGCCGCCGAGATGGACCTCAACCGGGTCGAGAGCCGCTCCGAGAGCTTCGATCCCGAGAGCCGCGTCGTGCGCTCGACCCAGACCCGCTCCGAGAACTCCCAGACCGGGGGCGGCGAGGGGCAGGTCACGGTCGGCAACGAACTCCCCGGTGCGGGCCAGGGGCAGGGCCAGACGGCGCAGAAGGACCAGAGCCAGAAGAACGAGGAGACCACCAACTACGAGATCTCCCGCGTCACTCGCGTCGAGACCCTGGAGGGCGGGCGGCTCAAGCGCCTCTCGGTCGCCGTGGTGGTGGACGGGCTCTACGTGCCCGGCCCTGACGGCAAGACGGTCTACCAGCCCCGGCCCCCGGCCGAGATCGAGCGCATCGCCGCGCTGGTGCGCACCGCGGTCGGCTTCGACAAGGCGCGCGGCGATCAGGTCGAGGTGGTCAACCTCCGTTTCGCCGAGACGCCCGCCGCGGGCGAGTTCACCGAGCCCGGTCTGCTCCAGTCGCTCATGAGCCCGAGCAAGGAGGAGGTGATGCGCATGGTCGAACTCGCCGTGCTGAGCCTCCTCACCCTGATCGTCCTGATGGCGGTGGTGCGCCCGCTGCTCAAGCGCGTGCTCGAATCCGAGGCGCCGATGGCCGCGATCATCGGCCCCGCCGGGGCGCTGGCGCTGGCCGGCGGAAGCGAGGCCGCCGCGGGCGAGGGCGGCGCGGAGCCGGCCCGCGTCAGCAGCACCAACAAGTTCCTGGAATCGGCCAAGATCAACGGCCAGATCCAGGCCGAGACGGTCGAGCGCGTGGTCGACATGGTGCGGGCGAGCCCGACCGAGACGGTCGAGGTGCTGCGCAACTGGATCCACGATTCCTGAGGGGGATGAGATGAGCATCCGCCATCCGAGAGGGAGTGAATCGTGGCCGCGGGCGTAAACTTCAACGCCGCCATGGAGAGCATCGACTCGTCCGCCGCCTTCGCGACGATGACGGGGCCGCAGCGCGCCGCCGCGCTGCTGCTGCTGCTCGGCGAGGAGGAGGGCGCGCCGATCTGGCAGCGGCTGGAGGAGGAGGAGGTCAAGATCGTCTCGCACGCGATGGTGCAGCTCGGCTCGCTGGAGGCCGGCACCGTCGAGCGGCTGATCGTCGACTTCGTCTCGCGCCTGTCGTCGGGCGGCGGCATGACCTCGAACTTCGAGCGCACCGAGGCGCTGCTGCTCAAGATCTTTCCCCCTGAGCAGGTCTCCGCGATCATGGCGGAGATCAAGGGCGCGTCTGGCAAGCGCGTCTGGGGCAGCCTCGTCCAGATCGACCCCGAGATTCTCGCGAACTTCCTGCGCAACGAGTACCCGCAGACGGTCGCCGTCGTGCTGTCGAAGGTGCGCGCCGACTACGCCGCCAAGGTGCTCACCATCCTCCCGGAAGAGTTCGCCATCGACGTGCTCAACCGGATGCTGCGGATGGAGACGGTGCAGAAGGAGGCCCTGCGCCACATCGAGGAGACGCTGCGGGTCGAGTTCGTCTCCACCATCGCCCAGACCACGCGCCGCGACGCGCACGAGCTGATGGCCGAGGTGTTCAACGCCTTCGACCGCCAGACCGAGACGCGCTTCCTCGCCGCGATCGATCAGGCCAACCGTGGCTCGGCCAAGAAGATCAGGCAGCTGATGTTCACCTTCGAGGACCTGCTCAAGCTCGATCCGGGCTCGGTCCAGACCCTGATGCGCAAGGTCGACAACGACACGCTCTGCCGCGCGCTGAAGGGCGCCGACGAGCGGGTGCGCCGCTTCTTCATGAGCCAGATGTCGAGCCGCGCCGCCAAGAACCTCACCGACGAGATGGGCTCGATGGGCCCGATCCGCCTCAAGGAGGTCGACGAGGCCCAGGCCAAGATGACCGAACTCGCCAAGGAACTGGCCGAGAAGGGTGAGATCATGATCGCCAAGAACGGCGGCGAGGAGGAGCTGGTCTATTGATGCGCGCCTCCCGCCCCTTCCTGTTCGACACCGATTTCGGCCGCGCCCGCGGCCCCTCCCCGGCGGAGGCCGAGGCCGAGGCGCGCGCGGCGGCCGAGCGCGACGCCGCCGCCGCCACGGCGCACGCCCGCGGCCTGCAGGAGGGCCGGGCCGAGGCCGCCGCCCAGGGGCAGGCCCGGCTCGCCGACGCCCTGACCCGCGTTGGCCTCGCCGCCGCCGGGCTGATCCACCAGTCGGATGCCCGCGACGCCGAGCGCGAGGCGCAGGCGCTGGCCTTCGCCTCCGCGCTCGCCCGGCGCATCGCCGGCGAGGCGCTCGATGCCAAGCCCCTCGCGGGCGTCGAGGAGGCGGCGCGTGCCGCGCTCCGCCACCTGCGCGGCGTGCCCCATCTCGTGCTGCGCCTGAACGAGGGCCTCGTCGAGGAGGCCGAGACGCTGATGCGGCGGCTCGCCCGCGAGCACGGCTTCGAGGGCCGCCTCGTCGTGCTCGGCGAGCCCGACATGCCGCCGGGCGACGCCCGCCTCGAATGGGCCGACGGCGGCGTGGTCCGGACACGCGCCCGCATCGAGGCCGCCGTCGCGGACGCCCTGACGCCCTGCCTTCCCTCCGAGATCTGAGGCCCCGATGTCCCGCGACGATTTCAGCCTGCCCCAGCTCGGCGACACCGACCTCGCCTACGACGAGGGCGGCCCCGGCTCGGTCCGCGACGTGCCGACCGCGCCCAAAAGTGCCGCCGACCTCGAACAGGTCTTCGACGTGCCGGTGGTGGTCTCGGCGGTGCTCGGCTCCTCGCGCATGCCGATCGGCGACCTCTTGCGCCTCGGCCCCGGCGCCGTGCTGGAACTCGACCGCAAGGTCGGCGAGGCCATCGACGTCTTCGTCAACAACCGCCTCGTCGCCCGCGGCGAGGTCGTCCTGGTCGAGGAACGCCTCGGCGTCACCATGACCGAGATCATCAAGAACGATCACTAGCCGTTTTTTTCGTGCCCGGCTCCGCCGGGCCCCCCTCTCCCCGGCCCCACGGTGGGGGGCCCCCCCAACGGGG